>JBEKCN010000705.1:0-3405 GCA_050014855.1 Streptosporangiaceae bacterium
CGCGGTAGTAGCGCAGCTCCTGGACGCTCTCTCTGATGTCGGCGAGCGCGCGGTGGCCGCCCCGCTTGGCCGGGCTGGCGAAGTAGGCCCGCGGGTACCAGCGGCGGGCCAGCTCCTTGATGCTGGAGACGTCCACCATCCGGTAGTGCAGATAGGCGTCGAGCTGCGACATGTCGCGGGCGATGAACGAGCGGTCGGTCGCGATGGAGTTGCCGCCCAGCGGCACCCGGCGCGGCTCACTGACGTGCTGCTGAATGTAGCTCAGCACGATGTCCTGCGCTTCGCCGAGCGTGACGCCCTGGCCGAGCCCGGCCAGCAGCCCGGACTTGGTGTGCATCTCCCGGACGACGTCGCTCATCTGGTCCACCGCTTCAGGCGGAGGCTTGATGATCACGTCGACGCCGTCGTCGAGAATGTTCAGCTCGCCGTCTGTCACCAGGCAGGCAATCTCGATCAGGGCATCGCGGGTGAGATCGAGCCCCGTCATCTCACAGTCAATCCACACCAACCGATCGTTCATCGTCCCAGGTTAGGCCCTTACCTGCGCTGTGTCGGCCGGGCTTGCCATCAATCGGGCAGGTTTCATCAGCTCGGGGGGCCCGCCGAGCGGGTGGCCGGGAAACCAGTGACGTGTGCGGGAATGGTGATGTCTGAGCGCAGCGCCTGGTCGGGCTCCGGCGGGCCGAACGTGACCGACGCGGGCAGCACCCCCGCCCATACGTCCAGGTCCAGGTCCCCCGGCTCATCGGCGGGGCCGCCCGCCCGTACCTTGACCGACGCCTCGGTCAGCGGCAGCGAGAGGACCGAAGTGGCCGCCATCTCCTTGGCCGTCGGCTGCCGGGCCGCCGCCCACTGGCCGGGCACCAGGTGCTCGACGATCGCGCGCAGCGCCGCCATCCGCTCGTCCTCGTCGCGGACGACCCGGGCCGTGCCGAGGATCATCGCGCTGCGGTAGTTGACCGAGTGGCTGAACACCGACCGGGCCAGCACCAGGCCGTCCAGGTGCGTGACCGTCACGCATACCTCGGCCCCGTCGGCGGCCTGGAAGCCGGCGTTGGCCGAGGAGCCGTGCAGGTACAGCACGTCACCGTCTCGCGCGTAGGTGGTCGGCAGCACCCGCGGCGCGCCGTCCACCACCACGCCCAGATGGCAGATCAGGCCGGCGTCGAGGACGGCGTACAGGTCGTCCCGGCCGCTCTTGCCGCGCTCACGATGCCGGCGCAGCGTCGTCCGGGCGGTGGCCGAAAGAGGAGTGCGGGATGGTGTCTCGGTGCTCATGCCCCAATGTGGCCCGATCCGCCCGGCGCCTGTCAAACCGGTTTGGTTGATATGGAGGTGATCGTGAGGCTCCTTGATCGGGGGGCTCTGTGCCTCGATCACCCTGCATATCAGGCATTATGCTGGCCGAAGGCCTAGTGATCTGATCTTTGATCACCGGCATAATGCCGGGTTCAGTACGGCGCGTTGGCCAGCGAGGGGATCGCGGCGCCGGTTTCTATCTTCGGGCCGAGGACGGACTCCAGCGCGGTCCGGCGGTTCCGGTTCACCATGCCGGGCCTTGCCTTGCGGCGGCGGGACAGGCCCTGGCAGAACGTCGGCCCGGACATGCCCAGCAAGTCGATGTCGATGTGGCCCGGCCCGGCCGCGTCCCAGCCGGGGATCTGTGACGCGCCGAAGTGGCCGCCGAGCGCCCACAGCGCCTGGCGGCGCTCCATGGTGCGGGCCTGGGCGCAGGGCGCAGGCCGCCCGGCCGGCCACCGCCACGGTACGGCCCAGGCCTGCAGCCAGTCCAGGATGCGCTCGCCCCCGTGCATCGGGTGGTCGGTGAACGGTTCCCGCACCGACGCCACTACCGCGATCTGGACGCAGAGCCGCCCCTGGCGGTTGGCCGCGGCAGGCGGCTGCGCCGCTCCCTTGCTCCCGCAGTCCAGGCTCTCCGGGGCGCCGAGCAGGCAGGCCGCCCGGACAGCCGGGATGAGCTGTGTAATCTCACCGGACAGCGGGTTCCAGACCAGGTGCGGTGGCCGCCCCTCCTGATCGAGCCGCTGCGCGGCGGAATGAGCCGAGATCAGTCGTGGATCGGCGCCCAGTGCCTGCCAGACCACGCGTGGCGCGCCGCCTCGCAGCGACCCGCCGTCCGCCTGGGCCCGAATGCACCGCGCGCCCGGTATCCATGCGTCAACCACAGCCCCACTCCCCAAACGGTCTAGACCTCCTATCCCATTTGCTTACGTCATAAGGGCCGAATAGTCCATAGGAGACAGGTCGGTAATATCGGGTCTGACCAGTAGGACTCGGGCATAAATCTCGTTCTGAAACGTCCGGATCGACACACCCTGCGCAGCACTCCACACTGTTCAGGTGCAACATTTCACTTTCGTGCCAGACGACGGGGATCCGCGCCTCGCGGACTACGTGCGGCTGACCGATGTGGAACTGCGCAAAAGCCTGGAGGCCGAGCACGGTCTCTTCATGGCCGAGGGGGAAAAGGTCATCCGCCGGGCGGCCGCGGCCGGGTACGCTGTCCGCTCGCTGCTCGCGACCGAGCGGAAGGCCGCCGCGCTGGCCGACCTGGCGGACCTGGCCGCCACGTGCGGCGCCCCGGCCTACGTCGTTCCCGAGCCGGTGGCCGAACGGCTGACCGGCTATCACGTGCACCGCGGAGCGCTCGCCGCTATGACCCGGCGCCCGCTGCCCGCCGTGGCCGGGGTGCTGGGCCAGGCCGGGGCCCCGGCCCTGGCCGACCTGGCCGGCCACTCCAATGTGGGCGGCGCTATCCGGCAGACCGGGCCGGCGAGCCGGATCCTGGTGCTTGAGGACATCATCGATCATGGCAACGTCGGCGGGATCTTTCGCTGCGCTGCGGCCCTCGGCGTGGATGCCGTCATCTTGTCGCCCCGGTGCGCGGATCCGCTCTACCGGCGCGCCATCAAGGTCTCCATGGGGGCCGTATTCGCGATCCCCTACGCGCGAATGACCGATTGGTACGGGGGCCTGGCCGAGCTACGCGCGGCAGGATTCCGGCTCCTTGCTCTGACTCCCGATCAATCGGCCGCCCAGCTCGACAAAATCCCGCTCGGGCAGCGAGTCGGTCTAATGCTGGGCACCGAGGGCGATGGACTCTCATCCCGGTGGCTCCACGAGGCTGACGCGCCTGTGTGCATTCCCATGCACCCGGGCGCGCTGGCCGCCGGCGTCGATTCGCTCAACGTGGTGGCCGCCGCGGCGATTGCCTGCCACTCCCTGGTGCGCTGAACGGTCAGGCTGCGCGGGCTTCCGGATTAGTTCGGCAGGCGTTCGAAGACGTAGAGGTGGTTCAGGCCGAGCTGGAAGCGGCGGTGCTTGTGGCGCCGCCAGAGTGGGGCGATGAAGATGGTGTCCAGGTCGGCGGGCTTGAATCCGTGG
>JBEKCN010000706.1:0-3392 GCA_050014855.1 Streptosporangiaceae bacterium
AGATATGCGGCCCGGCGCGGAGAGCCGGAGGGCAGCCGGGCGAGCGTGTCGTGGATCAGCGCGGCTTCCTGCTCCCACGCGCCCCAGGTGTCCAGCTGCAGGCAGATCCCCTCGGTAACCTGGCCTGCCTCTTCGGTGTCCCCGGTCTCCAGCAGGTGGTGACGGGCCTCCAGCAGGTCATGCACGTCCGCCGCCTCATCCTGCGGCCACACCCGGTCCCGCCATTGCCAGTAGGCGGCGGCCTGCCGGTGGGCCCCGGCCAGCCGCTGGCTTGGCTCGCGGGCGGCCCGGCGCGCCAGCTCGGTAGCGGTCCACCGGTGCAAGAAATACCGCGGTTCCTGATCCTCGCCGCTGACGGTGAGCAGGCTGGCCGCCTCGCAGGCGGTGATCTGCTCCGGCAGGCCGGGGGCCGCCCGGTATGGTGGTACCGGCCGCCGGTTCAGGTCAGCAAGGTGCGGTGCCAGCTGAGCGCGGACATCGGCGGGGACGCTGGCCAGATCGAAGAACTCGTCTATGGTGATCCCGGCGGCGGCCAGGATGCTCGTGATCTGCTGATAGGCGCTGCCCCGGTCAGGGATGTCTTCCGCGTCCGGGTCGGCCTGCCCGGCCTGGAACAGCAGCGCGTTGCGGTCGACCGCCTCCCGGTACACCGACACCCCGAGCAGCAGGTCCGCCGCCCCGGGAACCTGGTCCAGGTGGGCGAGGAGGTCATCAAGGAGCACGTCGTCGGCGGCCAGGGCCACGGTCTCGGCCAGGGCTGCGTCCAGCCCGGTGCGGGCCGACAGCCACCGGCTGCGGTCGGCGCCGGTCAGCCGGCCGGTGATGGCGGTGTTCAGCCGTTCGGTGACGTCGGGATAGCGGGCGCGGCCGCCGGATAGCAGGGCGTCGAGGTATTCCAGGGAGCGGGGGTGGCCGCCGGCCAGCCGCCACACCTGCTCCAGTTGACTTTCGTCGAGCTGGTCGAGGGCGGGCAGGGACCAGGCCAGCTTCATCGTTTCCGCCCGCGACAGCGCCCCCAGCTGCCGGAACGACAGCGCCGTTTCCGCCCTGCCGGGCAGAGCGAACGGATGACGGGAAGTGATCAGCAGCCGGGACCTCCCGGGATCGGTGACCCAGCCTGCCAGCAGCCCGGCCAGCACCTCATCCCGGACCGCACACCCCGCCCCGTCGGGGTGGAGGTTGTCTTCGAAGTTGTCCAGCAGCAGCAATACCGGCACGTGGTCCAGGACGTGGCTGCGCAGGATCATCAGCCGATCGGCCCAGGGCAGGTCAGCGCGCCCGGCGACATCCAGGGCCTGGATCGCGGTGCTGTCCTGGCCGCCGCGGACCAGCAGCTCCCGGCGAACCGCGGGGGTCACCGCGCCGAGCAGGCTTTCCAGCGTCAATGGCCCGGTCAGGCTGACCAGGATCCGGCCGGGGTCGCGGTCCAGAAGCCGGGTGGTGATCTCGGCGGCCAGGGTCGTTTTGCCGGTCCCGCCGATACCGTGCACCACAATGCCCGCCAGATTCGGCCCGGTCAGGTCGGACGGCCAGCGGCGCTGTTCGCGCCGCCGCCCCACGAAATACCAGTCCTCCCGCGCCGCCAGCCCCGCGATCCGCGGCCGGGACGGCTGCGCTACGGCCGGGGCGGTGCGGCCCGCATCAAGAACCGGCACGGACCCGGACGCGGCCAGGACGGTCACGGCCGCCCATTCGCCGAGGCCGGCCAGCTCGTTGTCCCGCTTGTCCGGGGACGTCTCCAGCTCGGCCTGGACGTCACGCCGCGCATCGGACAGCGCGGCGACGACGTCGGGAGCGTGGCTGCGGGCCAGGGTGCCGTACAGGCGGGCTAGTAGCCGGGTGGCGTAGGTATCGGTGATGGAGGTCTCGGTAGCGACCACCGCCGCCGCGCCCCGTGCGCACAGCCGGGCCGCGAAGGACACCCCGTCCTGGCTGGCGGCCGCGTCCGTGTAGCAGGCCGCCAGGCTGATCACCGGTGGCATCCGCCCCGCCGGGATGGCCAGGTCCAGGAACTGCCCGGCGGTGACCCGCCGGGCCGAGCCGTCCTCGTTTTCCAGGTACAGCGTGCCGGGGGAGCCGTGCCCGGAAATGTGCAGCACATGAGCCGGCCCCCGCCCCAGCTCATCGCGGATCGCGGCCGGCGCCGCGAACGGGACGACCCGCACGTCCGCGGCGTCCTGGCGGGCGGCGCGGACCGCGGCCAGCACGTTCCGCAGCTCGTCCTCATAATCCAGCACCGCACCGCCGCCCAAATCGGGGGCGGCGATCGCGACCACGATCCGCAGCGGCCCCGGCAGCAGCCGGGCGCTCGCCGCGTCCGTCTTCCGGAACAGGCTGACCAGCGGGTGCAGTGCCAGCGGCCCGCGGCCGTCCGGCCGGGGCAGCGCCTCCCACGGCAGCCCGGCCAGCTCGTGCGGCACCGTGAGGCCCAGCCGCACCGGCTGATGGGCCCGCTCGGCGGCCGCCAGCACCCGGCCCAGCTCAGCGGCGACCGGCTCGGGCAGGAACGATTCCGCCAGCAGTCGTGCCGCCCGGCTCAGTGCGGCCCCTTCCGCCGGCAGTTGCGTATCGGTCTCCGCACGGGCCGCCAAGCCGGCGCGACCCCGGGACCTGCGCATCTCGTTGACCGCCTCAGCAAGTCCCGCACGTACTCCGTCATGCGGCGCGGTCACCTCGCCGCCAGGTCCGGTCAGGCATACGTGCTCGGCGGTCACCGTCAGCAGCAGATCGACCGGGCCGGCCAGCGGCGGCCGCGGCATCGAGACGGTGGCGATGCCGTCCAGCACGGGCAGCAGGTCCTCGGTCCGCGCCACCCAGACCGTTCCGGCCAGCCAGCCGTCCGCGCTGTTGTACCGGCCGGAGACCACCCCGGCCACCGCGCCGTCGCTGTCGCGGATCACCGGTGCCCCGCTCATCCCGGGCATCAGTGCCTCCGCGGTCATCCGCCCGGTTGGCACGGCCTTTTCCCACATCGCCGGGCCGGTCCACCGGCCGATCGTGGTCAGCGACCGGGCGGTCTGACCGGACCCCTCGATCACGCTGTGCCCGGTCACGCTGACCTCTGTGCGGAGTTTCATCTGACCGGTCGCCGTCAGGTCCCCCGCCACCTCCGGCAATGCCGCATCGCAGGTCAGGACGGCCAGGTCCCGCAACGGATCGAAACGCACGACGACCGCGCCGAACGCCGCTCCGCCCGCCAGCGGATCCACCCGCACCGGGGCGCCATCGCTGGCCGCGCCGATCGCATCCAGGACATGCCAGGCGGTCACCAGCACGCCCGGTGAGACCTGGAAGCACGTCCCCACCGGTGCCCCGTCATCACCGAGCATCCGTCCCAGATACCCCGGCACGAGCACGTCCGATGCCCGGGCTCCGGTTGTCACGCCGCCCCG
>JBEKCN010000707.1:0-3392 GCA_050014855.1 Streptosporangiaceae bacterium
ATCCTCAAGAAACGGAACCTCGCGATGCTTGACGACAGCTTCCACGTCTACGACACCACGCTGCGTGACGGCGCCCAGCAGGAGGGGCTGAACCTGACGGTCGCTGACAAGCTCGCGATCGCCACTCAGCTGGATGGCCTGGGTGTCGGCTTCATCGAGGGCGGGTGGCCTGGCGCCATCCCCAAGGACACCGATTTCTTCCGCCGCGCTCAGCGCGAGCTGGACCTCAAGCACGCGCAGCTCGCCGCGTTCGGCGCGACCCGCCGGCCCGGCGCCCAGGCGGCCGATGACCCTCAGGTCGCCGCGCTGCGTGAGTCGGGCGCGCCGGTCGTGACCCTTGTCGCCAAGAGTCATGACCGGCACGTCCGGCTGGCCCTCCGCACCACGCTGGAGGAGAACCTGGCCATGGTCCGGGACACCATCGAGCACCTCCGCAGCAACGGCCAGCGGGTCTTCCTGGACGCGGAGCACTTCTTCGACGGTTACCGCTCCGACCGGTCCTACGCGCTCGAGGTGGTGCGCGTCGCGGCCGAAGCCGGCGCGGAAGTCGTCGCGCTCTGCGACACCAACGGCGGCATGATGCCGGGTGAGCTCGGCGACGTGGTCACAGCGGTCGCCGCGGCGACCGGGGCGCGGCTCGGCATCCACTGCCACGACGACACCGCCTGCGCCGTGGCCAACACGCTGGTCGCCGTGGACGCGGGCGCAACCCACGTGCAGGGCACCGCGAACGGCTACGGCGAGCGGGCCGGCAACGCCAACCTGTTCAGCGTCGTCGCGGGGCTCCAGCTCAAGAAGGGGCGCCCGGTGCTGCCCGCCGGCTGCCTGCCCGAGCTGACCCGGGTCGCGCACTCGATCAGCGAGGTCACCAACGTCACGCCCAACACGCACCAGCCGTACGTGGGGCTCTCCGCGTTCGCGCACAAGGCGGGCCTGCACGCCTCCGCGGTCAAGGTCGACCCGATGCTCTACCAGCACATCGAGCCGGAGCTGGTCGGGAACGACATGCGCATGCTCGTCTCCGACATGGCGGGCCGGGCTTCGGTCGAGCTCAAGGGCAAGGAGCTCGGCTACGACCTGTCCGGCGACAAGGCCGCGCTCGGCCGGGTCGTGGACCGGGTCAAGGAGCTCGAGGCCTCGGGTTACACCTTCGAGGCCGCCGACGCCTCGTTCGAGCTGCTGCTGCGCGGCGAGCTGGTCCCGGGCGGGGAACGGTACTTCTCGGTCGAGTCCTGGCGCGTCATCGTCGAGCGCCGCAAGGACGGCGAGCTCGTCAGCGAGGCGACCGTCAAGGTGACCGCTAAGGGCGAGCGCGTCGTCGCCACCGGCGAGGGCAACGGCCCGGTCAACGCGCTGGACAAGGCGCTCCGGCTGGGCCTGGAGAGGGTCTACCCGGAGCTGGCCACGCTGGAGCTGGCCGACTACAAGGTCCGCATCCTGGAGGGCTCCCACGGCACCGGCGCGGTGACCCGCGTCCTGGTCGAGTCGGGCGACGGGACCGGGCGCACCTGGAACACGGTGGGCGTGGACGAGAACATCATCGCCGCGTCCTGGCAGGCCCTCGAGGAGGCCGTCACCTACTGCCTGCTGAGCTCGGGCCACCAGGCCGCCTGAGCCAGCAGGCCCCGCTCGGCTCGGGCGCCCAGCCCGCCTGAGCCAGCCGGCCCCACTCGGCCTTTTCCCGGGAGCCCGGCTCCCTTTACCAGCGATGGCGTATTTACCCGGGGTACATACGCCATCGCGCGGTTACTTAGCGCGACGAGTATCCTCGCAAATCCGTCCTGGATCCGGCCCGGATGGCCACCCCGGGCAGACGGCTGAGGCGAAAGCTCTTACGGTGGTGACATGGACGACAAGGAGATCCACGCGCACATCGATGAGCTCATCCTGGCCGAGCACGAACTTCGTGCGCGGTTGGTGGAGGGGGAGCTCTCCAGCAGCCAAGAGCACGCACGCCTGAAAGAGATCGAGGAGTCCCTTGACCAGTACTGGGATCTTCTGCGGCAGCGGCGAGCCCGCCGCGAGTTCGGCGACGACCCCGGCGTGGCCGACGTCCGCTCGGCATCAGAGGTCGAGAATTACCAGCAATAGTGCAAGCTCTCAGTAGGCTCTAGGGCTGGGAGAGCCGCCGGAGCGACGTCTCCGGCACGGGTCGCTGAGAGCCGGGCACGTCGGCTGGAGGGTGAAGGAGAGCCGTGCGTATCGCAAGGTTCGCCATAGGGGGCGAGGTCGCCTATGGCGTGGTCGAGGAGGACCAGGGGGACGGCGCGTCGCCTGCTCCGGGAATGGACAGCCCAGGCATGACCGGCGGCCCCGACCGGCCGCTGGTCATCGCGGAGCTGCATGGGCACCCGTTCGGGACGGACCCGGCCGGAGTGCGGTACACCGGCCGGCGGTTCCCGCTGGCCGACGTCCGGCTGCTCGCGCCGGTGCTGCCCAGCAAGGTCGTGGCGGTCGGCCAGAACTACGCGGACCGCGCGCGGGAGATGGGCAGTGAGACGCCGGCCGAGCCAGTGCTGTTCCTCAAGCCGTCCACGTCCGTCACTGGCCAGGGCGACCCGATCGCCTATCCCGTCAAGCTGACCGAGCGGGTGGACTACGAGGGTGAGCTGGCCGTCATCATCGGGCGGCTCTGTCGTGATGTGCCGATCGAGCGCGCCCAGGACGTCATCTTCGGGTACACGTGCGCCAACGACGTGACGGCGCGCGACCTGCAGGCCCGGGACGGCCAGTGGACCCGCGCCAAGGGCTTCGACACGTTCTGCCCCCTCGGGCCGTGGATCGAGACCATGGCCGACCCGACCGACCTTGCCCTGACCACGTCGGTGAACGGCGAGGTCCGGCAGCGGGCGCGGACCTCGGAGATGGTACACGACGTCCCGGCCTTGGTCTCTTTCGTTAGCCAGGTGATGACGCTACTGCCCGGCGACGTGCTGCTGACTGGCACGCCCGCCGGTGTCGGGCCGCTCCAGCACGGTGACGAGGTGTCGGTGACCATCGAGAGCATCGGCACGCTGCGCAACCGCGTCATCATCCGCGACTGAGCCGTCCCTGGCTGGCGATTCCTGCCGGTGTTGCGTTCGCCGCCGCGCTCGTTCTCGGCTAGACTGCGTGGGCGCGAGCGGCTCTACGGGGCCACAGCGTTGGGGTATGGGGTAATTGGCAGCCCGACGGGTTCTGGCCCCGTTAGTCTAGGTTCGAGTCCTGGTACCCCAGCCGAGGCGGGTCTCCTTGCTCATTGGCCGCTGGCCAATTTCGCCGGGGCCCGCAGTGCTTTCCCGGGGGACGACCCCCGGCCCCCCCGGGGGGCGGGTCTCCTTGCTCATTGGCCGCTGGCCAATTTCGCCGGGGCCCGCAGTGCTTTCCCGGGGGACGACCCCCGGCCCCCCCGG
>JBEKCN010000708.1:0-3392 GCA_050014855.1 Streptosporangiaceae bacterium
GGACAACAACGCGCGGAAGGAGCTGCTCCGGGGCCGCCGCCGGTTGTCCACGCTAGGCACCCCGGCCCGGTTGGGGCAATTGTTAATTCTGGCCATGATGCAGTGGGCAATGAACATCCCGGCTATGACACGCGGCTAATGATTCTGGCGATGGGGTGCCCGGGGCATGGCGGGCTACGAAGCCACTAGTTAGGTGGGGCAGGCCACTGCTTGCGTTTAGCTTTTAGGAGTCCCGCTGAAAAAGTAGGACCCGTGATCCGGTAGTGCTGGTATTCGCCCAAAACAATTCTGGCGCGGGGTGCGAAGCAGGGAGGATGCCAGCAGCATAGGTAATCAGGATGGTAGCAGCAATTGCATTATGGAAAGGAGCACCGCCTGGATATACCCTGGATAGACAAATCGCAACCGTGGCTAGCCGCGTGGCGGAACCCACTCGCTGATGGTACCCCTATCGCCTTTCACCGAATAGCAATTGATAGGGCGCCAAACAAAGTTCAAAACACCCGAAGCTGCAGCGTGACCCGGAGCTGGGCCGGGCCACCCGGAAGGTGGCCCGGTCCATGCACATGTTCGACACGCCGGAAGAGTTCATGGCCCACCACACTCACGGCAGGGGCGACCCGAAGGAGCTGGCCGAGCGGGCGCCGTGGGGCACCTCAGGACGAGACCGTGAGCGGCCCGGAGGCGTAGAAGGTGGACTGCGCGCCAGCGGCCAGCGGCTGCGCGTTGTTGGCCTCGTTGCACTTGCCGTTGCTCACCAGCTTCGGCAGATATGCCTGGACGACATCCTTGATCGTGCCGTGCCCGGTCGCGCCCTTGAACTTGTCGGTGCTCTGCGCACCGTCCACCGCGTAGGTCCCGCTGATGGTGAACTTGGCCAGGCAGGTGCTGGCGTCCACCGTGGTCGCCGGGTTGTTCGCGTTTACGTCGGCGTTCACCACCAGGTTGCCAGCGGTCGTCTTGAAGGTGGTGGTGACCTTATCGGCGTTGCCGCTCGGCGTGGTCCAGGTAGCGGTGGCCGTCACCGGCCCAGTGAACTTCAGCGGGTAGGTGGTGCTGCTGGCGATGACGGTCGCCCCGGTCGCGGTGCCCTGAAAGGTCTCGGTGCCGGTGGTCTTGGTGGGTGATGACGAGCAGGCCGCCGCCAGCAGGACGACGGCGGCTGCCCCAGTCATCGCGGTGATTGCGGGTCTCTTCATCTGTGGACTCCTTCAGTGCGGTAACGTGGATGGCGGTCTTGAGGAAGCCCACGTGACGGGCGGGGTGGGGAATGACCCCGATGCTGTCGCCCCAGCCGTACCTGAGGTTGTCTAACCATGCCTCGGTCATACCCGGGTATTCATCGGCCGAACTCATCAGTACAGTGTCCATTTGTGCACTCCTAATGACAGTGACTGCCATGACACTTAAAGTATAACCATTGGCATTCACATGTATACACAACCGCGCTGCATTAGAGATAGCGTAGCCTGCCACAGGCACACCAATAGGAGGGCGCCACGGACATGGATAAGTTGCTTCCAGAAGGCATGATCCTCATGCAGGGCATACTTATCTACTGTGCAGGCGACCCTTTCCAATCCCCCGAATTTACCGTTAAGTATGACGCAGTCGGTGGCCTCAGCACACCCAGTCAGGGTATGGTACGGGCACTAGTACTACAACGGAGTCCTGAGACATTCCGTGAAGCGGGTGCCGGTCGGCGGGCGTGATGGTCAGGGCGTCCAGTTCCGCGGGGCGGGACGGCGGGATTGGTCCAGCGCGGCGAGGACCACGCTCAGGCGGCCGTCGAGCGGTCCGTCGAGTTCCAGCACGGGGATGTCTTCCCAGGCGTTCAGCGGGTCGCCGTGGACCAGTTCCAGCAGCGCGTCATTCATCTGCGATCGGAGCCCGGGCATCTCCGCGGCCGGCAGGACCTGCTCGGTCTCCGGCGTGATCAGCGTGATGACCAGCAGGTCGAGGCTCGCAAAAGCCGGCTGGAGCGCTGCAGCGCCGGCCTCATCGGAGGGGTCCGCCCCGGTCGTGGCCATATAGGCGAGGTAGTCCAGCGGCGTCCGGTCGAAGACGATCCCGGGCGGCAGCGGCGAGCTCAGGTTGCGCACCGAGCATGCCAGCAGGGCCCGGTAATCCTCCAGCGATGGCGGGAACCCGAACTCATGCCCTTCTTCCTCGAGCAGGTAGTACGGCTCGTCCGCCATCACGTGGCCGGGCAGGCGCGCGCACAGCGCCCCGGCCAGCGTCGTCTTCCCGGTCCCGTGCGTCCCGGAGATCCCGACCCTCACCTGCGGCTCCCGCTCGTGTGGAGGCTGCCGCGGCGATTGTACGGCTACCGCGGGGCGCCGCGAGCGGTCACACGTGACCCGAGGCTTCCTGCCCGGCGGGCGTAATGCGATCTGCGGGCGGCTGCCTGGCGGTATCGCCGCCAGCCTGACCAGCGCACGTGATGCTCGTCCGGATGGGTGACGCGGGTGTGCAGGTTGAACAGCCGGCGCGCGACCTCGTCGCCGGCCACCCACGCGAACGGCACCCCGTCGTCACCGCACGCTCGATCTTCTTCCTGGCCAGCCGCGGCTTGGTCGCGAACGGCACGTCGTCGCCGATACCCGCATGCCGGCACCGGTCCCGGTCACCGGTCCACTTCTCCGGCAGGTACAGCTCCCGGTCGATCAGCGCCCGCGACCCGTCCGGGCTGGCATACGCCAGGAACACCCCCACCTGGCAGTTCTCCACCCGCCCCGCCGTGCCGGTATACATGCGGGCCACGCCGGCAGACATCCGGCCCTTCTTCAGGAATCCCGTCTCGTCCGCCACCAGCACCGCGCCCGCATCACCTAGGTTCCGCGTCACGTACCGGCGCACCGCGTCCCGGCAGGCGTCCTCATCCCACGGCGAGAAGTTCAGCAGCCGCTGCATCCCGTCCGGCGACACGTCGCCCGCGAACTCCGCCAGCGACCAGGAGTTCTTCCGCTCCTGATGCGACAGCAGCCCCAGCAGGTACGCCCGCCCGTGCCGCCGCACCGCCGCGTTCCTGAAAACCCCCGCGACCTGCGCGAACATCTCATTGAACGACTCCGACCACGCGGCGCGCCCGACCCCGGCCCGCATCCGCGCGTCATCCACGACAGCCAGCATGTACCAAGCCTGGCCGACCAGGACGGTCAGATCACTCAGCCACGCGAGACAACATCACAGCCCGCTGTTGTAGTACTAGCTGCTTGTCGATCTCCAGACGCGCTCTCGCCTCGCGAGCGAGATAGTCATGATCACCCGATGGACCCTGCGACTGCACAGATGATGACGATACTGGCTGCATTGCTATCTGTCTGTAACAGATTCGCAAGGATAAGCAGCAGTCGCAAAGCGAGCTGGTGGCCATGCACCACCCTTAAGAG
>JBEKCN010000709.1:0-3390 GCA_050014855.1 Streptosporangiaceae bacterium
CCAGATCGCCCAGACCACCCTGCGCAAGGTGGTCGGCCAGCACACCCTCGACCAGACCCTGTCGGAGACCGACAAGATCAACCTGGACATCCGCAAGATCCTCGACGTCGCCACCGTCGCGTGGGGCGTGGAGGTCACGCTGGTCGAGCTGAAGGACATCCAGCTCCCGGACACCATGAAACGGGCGATGGCCAAGCAGGCCGAAGCCGAACGGGAAAAGCGCGCGAAGATCATCAATGCCGAAGGGGAATCGCTGGCCGCCGCGGCGCTGGGCGAGGCGTCCGACACGATGATGGCCCACCCGCTAGCCCTGCAGCTGCGCAACCTGCAGAGCCTGGTCGAGATCGGCGTGGACAAGAACACCACCGTGGTCTTCCCGGCCCCGCTGATGACCACCATCGCCGAACTCGGCTCCTTCCTGGCCCGGGAGCAAGACGCCGCCACCCCCGCCCCGCCCGCAATCACGCCGGTACTGCCGTCGGCCAGCGGCACCGCACCCGTCACCGTCACCGCCAACGGGGTCAGCCCGAACGGGCGCAGCCCGGGCGGCGCCGGCCCGGACGGGGCCGCCGGCCCCAGCTAGCAGCCCGCCCCGTCCCGGTCAACCGGGACGGGCGGGGCACCCGCCCCGCACGCCACACTCTCTCGCGAGGAAGAACACTATGAAACGCAGAACCTTCGACATCCTGATGGCCACTGCCGGCCTGTTCCTGGCCGTCACCCTGATCGCCGCAGGCGGCCTGCTGACCTGGGCCCACAGCTTCATCGGCAACGAAGTCCACACCCAGCTCGCCGCCCAGCAGATCTACTTCCCGGCGAACAACAGCCCGGCGATCAAGGCCCCCGAGTTCGCCGCCATGCACCAGTACGCCGGGCAGCAGCTGACCACCGGCGCCCAGGCCGAGGTCTACGCTGACCACTTCATCGCCAACCACCTCAAGGCCATCGGCGGCGGCAAAACCTACGCTCAGCTGTCCGCCGAAGCCATCGCACAGCCCAAGAACGCCGCCCTGGCCGCGCAGGTCAGTACGGTGTTCAAGGGCGAGACCCTGCGCGGCCTGCTGCTGAACGCTTACGCCTTCGGCACCATGGGCATGATCGCCGGGATCGCCGCGATCGCCGCATACATCGCCGGGGTCGTCATGCTCATCCTCGCCGGTCTCGGCCTGGTGCACGCCCGCCGCACTCCCTACGCCACCGACATCCTTAACGGCCATCCCGCCCACACACCGGACCCGGGTACCGCACCCGTGCCAGCCACCCGCACCAGCGGCAATGGCCTCGCCGCTGCGGCACCTGGCGGCTCACCCAACCAGCCCGCCTAACCACCGCTGAATTTCCCGCCACGCCTCGTGATGCGGGCCCGTACCCCCGGCCCGCATCACGAGGCAATCGCACGTAGCGGCCGTTCAGGGTACGGTCTGCGAGCGCTCCCGCGGCTTCGCGGCGTAGCTCGTTACCGTCGAACAGGCGGAACACGACCAGGTAAACCCGGCGTCGACCGGGAGCGCCACGCCGGTGATGTGGCGGCCCTCGTCGGAGGCCAGCCAGGTGACACGACTCCGCTGAACGGGGAAGCCATCAGAACCCGAGCCGATCACCCTGTGCTGTGCCAAAACCCTGCGCATGACCTGAACTGCTGGTTTACGCTCGGCGGTCGTGCTCATGCGACTCGTATGCCTGTTCATGGTCCGTGTGCTCGGCTGGCTGGCCCTCCTGGCGGGCGGCGGCGCTGCCAAGGACGCGGAGATCTTGGTTCTTCGCCACGAGGTCGCGGTGCTGCGGCGGCAGGTCCCCCGTCCGAGACCGGACGGGGCTGACCGTGCCGTACTCGCCGCCCTGGCCAGGATGCTGCCCGGTCGCCTGCGGCTGCGCCGGATCGTGACGCCGGGCACCCTGCTGGCCTGGCACCGGCGCCTGGTCAGCAAGAAGTGGACCTATCCGAACGCGCCGGGACGTCCGCCGGTCCCGGACGAGGTTCGCGCGCTGGTGGAGGATCTGGCGCGGCAGAACCCGCGCTGGGGGCACCTGCGCATCCAGGGCGAGTTGCTCGGCCTGGGGTACCGCGTGGGGGAGGGGACGATCCGCCGGATCCTGGCCGCGGCCGGGTTCGGGCCTGCGCCGCGGCGGGCGTCGCCGACCTGGCGGCAGTTCCTGGCCGCCCAGGCCTCCGGCATCCCGGCCTGTGACTTCCTGCATGTGGGCATCGTGCTGCTGCAGCGCGTGTACGTGCTGTTCGTGATGGAAATCGAGACCCGGACGGTGCACATCCTGGGCGTCACCGCGCACCCGACCGGAGCCTGGGCGGCCCAGCAGGCCCGCAACCTGCTGATGGGCCTCGGCGAGCGGGCGAGCAGCTTCCGGTTCTTGGTCCGCGACCGGGACGGCAAGTTCTCCATGGCGTTCGACGAGGACTTCTCTGGTAACGGCACGCGGGTAGTCAAGACGCCGGTCCGGTCGCCGCGGGCGACCTCATATGCGGAGCGGTTTGTAGGCACGCTACGCGGCGAGTGCCTGGATCATGTGCTGATCCTCGGCGAACGTAATCTCCGCAGTGTCCTGGCCGAGTACATCCGGCACTACAACGGCCACCGTCCGCACCAGGCCCTGCGGCAGGAACCACCGCTATGCGAGCCCGGCAACGCCGTCGACATCACCGCCCGGATCGAGCGCAGGCAGGTCCTCGGCGGTCTGATCAGCGAATACCGCAGAGCGGCCTAACGGGGGGGAAACGCCAGGTCAGCGCTTATGCGCGGGTTTTGGCATAGCACAGGCCCGGCTCCACCTGTACCCCGCAGCCGGCGGAGCCATCGAGAGCCTGGCCAGCACATGCGGCCAGCCCGTCCCGGTACTCCTGCCGCCGATTACCGACCACAGCTTCCGCTGGCGCTAAGTCACAATGCGCAGCGCCTCAGAGGGTCGCCGCTCCGGAGGTTGATGCTTTTCTTGGCAACCGGGCGACGGAGGCCGCCTGCGGTGCTGGAACTCGTCGGCACCGCGCCGCCGGGCATGGTTCACTCCGGCGGCCTGGCCGAGGGCGCTTACCTGGCCGGCCCGGCCGCAGTCGCCGCCACGCGCGGCTCTTCAGGCCTGTGCGGGCAACGGCCCTACGGAGGGCAAGTCAGCACAGCTGATCCGCGACGTCGCCGCCGACGCGCAGTCCGGGCGGGGTCCCGCGTAGACCAGCGCGGGGGACGACTGCACGCGGACGGGTATCCGCAGGGCCGGTGTGGATCGCCGCGGCTGAGGCTTCTTCTGCGTTCACTGGCCTGCTTCGCCGGCCTCGCCAGCCGAGTCGAACGCGTCTGCAACTTCGCCCGCTGTCAGGTCTTTCCACTCGGCTGTCCGGCCGCGGCACTCACACCTAGGGTCATACTGCGTGGTTCTTCC
>JBEKCN010000710.1:0-3389 GCA_050014855.1 Streptosporangiaceae bacterium
ACCCCAGCAAGTGCTTTAAGCGGTACCGCAGCGGGACCTACGGCGAGGCGCCGCGACCGGTCTAACGAACCCGGGCCGAAGGCTCGGGTGAGCGGCCGGTGCTGTCGGCGGGTACCGCAGCGGGTCACGGTGAGGCGCTCGTGACCGGCCCACCGACCCGGGCCTTGTGCCCGGTGAGCGGCCGGTGTGTCGGCGAAGTACCTCCGCGCGGGCGCGGAGCGCATGCGGGGGGTTCCGGGGGGTCGCCCCCCGGGCCAGCACAGTCGGCGAAGTACCACCGCGCGGGCGCGGAGCGTATCTGGGGAGTTCCGGGGGTCGCCCCCCCGGGCTAACACTGCTAACACTGGCATCTCGTCGTGGATCTGCTCGAGCAGCTCGATGGTGTCCGCGGCCGTCTCGGCCTGCACGCAGAGCCGCTCCATGACCTCGAGGTAGCGGTCCACCTCGGTGGGCTTGTCAATGTAGAGCGCGCTGGTCAGCTGTTCGAGGTATACGACGTCGGACAGTTCGGGCTCGGCGAAGCGCAAGATGGAGAACGGGCCGCCCGCGGCGGAGTGCCCGCCCACCCGGAACGGGACGATCTGCAGCGTCACCGCGGGGTGCTCAGCCATCTTGATGAGGAACTCGACCTGCTCGCGCATTACGTCTGAACCGCCGATCGGGCGGCGCAGCACCGCCTCGTCGAGAACGGCCCAGAACCGGGGCGCGGCCACCTTGGACAGCAGCCGCTGGCGGCCCATCCGCAGCTCGACCCGCCGGTTCAGCTCCTCGTCGCTGATGGAGCCGTGCCCGAGGCGGATCACCTCACGCGCGTAGGACCGCGACTGCACCAGGCCCGGCACGAACTGCACTTCGTAGTTGCGGATGACGGAGGCGGCGGCTTCCAGGCTGATGTACGGCTCGAACCAGTGCGGCAGGAGGTCGCCGAAATCGTGCCACCATCCGGGGTTGCCGGCCTCCCGGGCCAGCGTCAGTAGGCTCGCCCGCTCGTCGGGATCGGTGACGCCGTACAGCGTGAGCAGGTCACTGACGTCCCGGTCCTTGAAGCCGACCCGGCCGTGCTCCATCCGGCTGATCTTGGAATGCGAACCGCGAATAGCCTCAGCGGCCTGCTCGGTCGTGATCTCTCTGGCCTCACGGAGCCGGCGCAATTGAGCACCCAGCACGATCCGTTGAACGGTCGGACCACTCGCGCGGCGACCAAAATTCCGGACCGGCCCCTCCCAGGCGACGCCCTCAGACGCGCTCATCGCCACCCCTCGGTCGTTGACAAATTGCAGCGCGTGGCCAAGTCTTGCATGTGATCTTGGGCTTGCAAAGAGTGCATATCATAATTTGACGTGGCTTTTTGTTATCTTACAGTTAAGCAGATGGTTAGTCACTGAGTCCTCTGCGTAGCCGCAAATTCGCGCCTCCGTCCCAGTGAACAGGGCAAATGCACGTGCACCAGACTGTCCTTTGCGGTCGCCCCGGATTACCGGAGCGAGCGGGGCGCGCAGTCTGCCCGCACGTTCCCACCCGCCAACCTAGCCTGATATGGCCCCTTGTCCGACACCGGCCTATGGGCGGCGCGAGGGTTCCCGGCGCGGCGGCCGCCGTGCCGGGAACCTCTGCTCAGGTCAGGATGCGGTCGAACTCGCCCTCCTTGGCCCCCAGCAGGAACGCGGCGATCTCGGCCCTGGTGTAGACGAGCGCGGGCCCCGCCGGATGCCGTGAGTTCCGGACCGCGATCTCGCCGTTGGGCAGGCATGCGACCTCAACGCAGTTGCCGCTGGGGTTGCTGTGACGGCTCTTGAGCCAGGTCAGGCAGCCTAGCGCCGTCACTGGCATCCCGTTGTACCGCTCATCCATGACTTCTCCCGTAGTGACGTCACCATATAAACGCAGGCGCCTGCGCACGCGTTCAGGACGCCGGGATTCGGCCACGTTGCCGTGGGCGTGCTGGCGCGCTGAAACGTCCGGGCCAGGAAGGCTGCTGGGAACCCCGCGCAGCGTGGCCTGGATACGAACTTTTCTCAGGCTCAACCGGCCTTACTTTCGGTTCGGTGGGCGCCGTTGCTCGTGACCACTCCGAACCCCCGTATGCATTCGCCGTGGACATATAGAATCGCACCGTGCACATTCGGATGAACGTGCATTAGGCCTTGCACTTGCACAATGTATCAGGCAGCATAGGGATGACGGATACTAATACACCGCGACGGCATGGCTCCGCACCTGCGATGACACCGCGTCGACCGGCAGCAAGTAGCACCGCTGCGAGCCGTCCCCGGAACCCGGGAGTGACGACTTGGCTGTGAGCGGCTCCGCCGGATCTGAGCCAGGGATGTCTTCGCCGCGGCTCTTTCCCGTGCCATCCGCCTGGTGGGAAACGCCGGCTGTCACATGCCGGGTACTCGCCGCGCAGCCCGAATCAGCCGGTACCGCCCGGCACTTCACTCGCGAAGTCCTGGTCTCGTGGGGAGCAGGCGAGCTTGCGGACGACGCGGAAACAATCATCGGCGAGCTCGTCGTCAACGCGGTTCAGCACGGGACGCGGCAGAGCACCAGCCGTAGCTGGCGCGTCGGCGCGGCCCAGACCAGGGGCGCGAACGGCTATCCCCGGGTCCGGGTCCGGGCCGCCCGGGGCGGCCACCCAACCGGTGCTAGCCACCCCGCGCCCGTGTACTCGTCGTCAGCCAGCCCGGACGATCTGTCCGGGCCCGCGACGCCCGCGAATCAGGCGAGGGCCCCTTGGCCGGCGGAGCCAGCCGGAACGGCGGAGCCAGCCAGAGTCACGGAGCCAGCGGGGATCACCGGCCCCGCCGCAGTCACGGAGGCTGGCGGGCCCGAGGCGGCCGTGCTCCGGCTGTGCCTGCTCCGCCGGGCCGGGGAGGTCATGCTGGCCGTCATTGACGCCAGCGACGATGCCCCGGTGCCCCGCCAGCCGGACTGGATCAAGGAAAGCGGCCGCGGGTTGCAGATCGTGCACGCGCTCAGCAGCGTCTGGGGGTGGAGCCCGATCGAGGGCCATGGCAAGGCGGTCTGGGCGGTCCTGCCGTACGAATGACGGGCCCGGCGGCCGCCGTCTGCCTCGGCCGCTGGCCGGCCCACGGGAGGCCCGCTGGGCAGGCCCGGCACCGGGCTGCGGCCTGCCCGCGTGTCATCCGTGCGCGGCCGCCTCCGGCTGACCGGGTGCTTCCTCGACGGTCATGAGTACGTATTCCACCAGGGCGATCAGCACTTCCTTGGCCGAGTCCTTGCCGCGCGCATCGCAGAGGACGACCGGGAAACCCGGGTCCAGGTCCAGGGCGACCCGGATGTCGTCCGGGTTATGCGTGATCGACCCGTCGAAGCAGTTCACCGCCACGATGAACGGGATCTGGCGCCGCTCGAAGTAGTCAACTGCG
>JBEKCN010000711.1:0-3388 GCA_050014855.1 Streptosporangiaceae bacterium
CCGAGGTGCCGGAGCGGCCGAAGGATGGACTCGATGTCGGCCACCATGCCGGGGTTGACGACGATCAGGGCGGTACCGTCACGCACGAAGGTAACCGTGCTGGCGAACCGTCCCCCGAGATAGCCGGTGGACAGCACCTGAAGGCTGGCGGTGCCTTCGAGGGGCGCGTCGGGTGACACGGCCCCGGGGTACGGCGAGTGCCCGGCGGACGGTGGTTGCGCCTGCGGCGCGGCCGCGCTCATGCGTAGTACCGGTGGTGGGGGCAGCGGCGCGGGCGGAACAGGCCCGTGTCTGAGAGGAGCGGCCGGGTCATCACCGTGGTGATTGGCCGCTGTGCCATGGCCGTTGCCTGGTTTCTATCCACGTGACCAGCATCCAGTCCTAACCACCGGTCGCACATCGGAAGGAGTTCTAACTCTTGAAGGTGCGCACGCCCTACCAGCAGCCCTGGGCCGCCGCGCACGTCCCACGGACATAGGGAGAACTCCTTAGAGCGCCACCGCCGGCGTCTGTCGCGCGAGCAACCCCGTGAGGGATAGTGGAGGGATGAGCGCCCGGGTCTCCAGCCCGGTACTGGTCGGACGGCAACGCGAGCGGGAATACCTGCGCCGCGCGCTTGAGCGTGCCGCGGGCGGCGAGATGCTGCTGGTCACCGTGGGTGGCGACCCAGGCGTGGGCAAGACCCGGCTGGTGCTGGATATGGCCGGCACCGCCGCGGGTCTGGGGTTCCGGGTCCTGGCCGGTGGCTGCCTGGACGTCGGTGACGGCACGCTGCCGTTCGGGCCGATCGTGGAAGCCTTGCGTCCCCTCGGGACCGAGACCGATGAGCAATGGCGCCGCCAGATCCTCGGCGGCAGTCCGGCGCTCGCCACGCTGTTTCCGGGGCTGGGCCTCGTGCCGGACGCGCACGGGGCAACGGGTGAGGGACAGGTGATCGAGGTGGTGCGCGGGATCCTTGATCGCCTGGCGGCCCGCCAGCCTGTCTTGCTGGTGGTCGAAGACGCACACTGGGCGGACGCCTCAACGCGGCACGTTCTGCTGTACCTGGTCCGTAACCTGCGCGCTCCGGTATGCCTGGTCGTCACCTACCGCATGGAGGAGCTCCAGGAACGTTACCCGCTGCGGCTGCTGCTGTCCGAACTGCATCGCAGCAGCCGGTGCGAGAGGATCATCCTGGCCCCTCTGACACGCAATGAACTCGGCGAGCTGCTCGCAACCATCCTGGGTCATCCCGCGGCAGGCGCCACGACCAACGAGATCATGGACCGGGCGGAGGGGAACCCCTTCTACGCCGAGGAGCTGCTGGCAGCCCGCGACAGCGACAGCGCCACGGGTCTTCCGGGCGAGCTTCGCGGCCTCCTTCTGGCGCGGGTGGAACGGCTTCCTCGCGACGCCCGGCCCGTGCTGGGTGCAGTTGCCGCCGGGACGCGGCTCCCGCATGACCTGCTGGCGGCAGTCACCGCATACGACGAGGAACGGCTGAGCGAATGCTTGCTGGCCGCAGTCCAGCATCATGTGCTGGTCGCAGACGCGAACGGGACGTCCTATGGCTTCAGGCACGCGCTGGTGCGGGAGGCGGTGTATGACGACATGCTCCCCGGTGAGCGCCACCGGATGCATGCCAGGCTCGCAACCATGCTGGCGGACTGCGCTCAGACCGCGCCATCGGCCTCTGAGCTCGGCCAGCTGGCGTTCCATTGGTACCGGGCGGGGGACTGGCCGCGCGCCTTGCTGGCCTCTGTGCAGGCGGGGCTGGCCGCCGAGGCGGCTGCGGCACCGAGCAGCGCCGAGCGACACTACGAGCGGGCTCTGGAGCTGTGGGACGATGCTCCCGAAGCTGCTGCGGACAGCCCGCTTGACCGCGGCGCGTTGCTTCGGCGAGCGGCCGAGACCGCGCACCTGTCCGGCGACTATGCCCGCGGGATCGCGCTGATCGGCGAGGCGCTCGCCGGTGTTGACGCGGATGCCGAGCCACTGCGCGCCAGCTCGCTGCTCGAGTTCCTCGGTTACTGCCGCATCGCCGGGGCGGACAACGACGGAGCCGCCAAGGCGTGTGCGGCCGCGGCTCGGGCTGCCTGCGTGGAGCCGGTCAGCCCGGAGCGGGCGCGAGCCCTCGCGGGAATGAGCATGGTGCAGTCGATGCAGGGCCGCTACCAGGACGCGATCGCGACCGCTGAGGAGGGCAGAAGGGCCGCCGTCCAGGTCAGCGCCCCGGCCACCGAGGCCCGTGCGCTCACGGTGCTCGGATGGTCGCTGTGCCATCTTGGGTGCGTGGCGGAGGGACTCGCCCACCTGGAACGTGCCCAGCTCCTCGCCTCGGCGGAAGAGGACATCGCGACCCTGCTGTGGACACGCGGCCAGCGCGCTGGCGGGCTGCTTGCGGCCGGCCGGGCGGCGGCGGCCATCGACGCGGCCTCAGACGTCCTGGATCTGGGCCGGTCGCTGGGGGCGGAGGCGGCGTACGGCCCCTACAGCGTCACCCCCGGGATCGAGGCGATGATCCTGCTCGGTGACTGGGCAGCCGCGCAACAGCTGATCGGCCGGCTCCTCAACCTGGAGCCGCCGGGCGGCGTGGCCGCGTTTCCGCGGCTGGCCTTGGGGCGGCTGCGTCTGTGGCAGGGCGACGCGGCGGCGGCCCGCGCCGACCTGGCCCAGGCGCTGCACGACAGCCAGCAGGCGATGGTGCCGGAGGTGGCCTCGGTCGGTCATGCCCGGCTGGCCCGTGTCGCGGCAGCGGAGCAGCGGTTCGACGAAGCGCGCGAGCTGGTGCGGGCCGGGCTGAGGTTGTGCGCCGGATCCGATGGTGCGGCCCACCTCATCCGTCTCGCGGCAGCCGGCGTGCACGCCGAGGCGGAGCGCGCGCAGGCCGCGGCTGTCCGGCACCGCGGGAAGGAGGTCGCGTCCGCCGTCGCGACCGCGAGCGACCTGATCAGCCGGGCACGCAGCGCCGCCCGGGCGGGGATCGGCGAGCTGGCGGTCACGAGCGCTGAGATCGCCACCGCCGAAGCGGACTGGGCCTGGCTGCGGCCCGGCGAGTCCGATGAGGTCGCCCGCTGGCGCGAGGCCGTCGGCCGCTGGGACGCACTGTGCTTCCCCTACCCGGCGGCACACGCCCGATGCCGCCTGTCCCACGCACTGCTGAGCCGGTCCGGATCGTCCGCCGAAGCCAGCCAAGAACTACGATCGGCGCTGGCTGCGGCCGACGCGCTCGGCGCGAGGGCCCTGGCCCGGCAGATCCGCGAGCTGGGTGCCCGGGCCCGGGTCGATCTCGAACCCGCGCTCAGCGACGAACCCCCTGGCGCGCGCGAGCCAGCCACGGCCGGGACATCGACCGGCCTCACCGCGCGCGAGCGCCAGGTGCTCGAACTCCTGGCCATGGGCCTCACCA
>JBEKCN010000712.1:0-3387 GCA_050014855.1 Streptosporangiaceae bacterium
CTCGTGGAGGAGCGCAGGACCGACAGCGAGCCCGGTTCATGGGCTGTCACCTGGGGTGCCAGCAGCCTGCGGAAAGAGCTAGCCGCTCTGTCCGGCGACGTGGACGCGCATGTCGCGGTGCTGGCGCAGGAGGCGCGGTCTGGTCGCGACTACGGGGAGATCGTCTCGGTGCTGCGGAAGGCCGGCCTGAACCGTGACGCGGAAGAGTGGGCGCGCAAGGGGCTCGCGGCCGAGCCGTCGAGCCCCTGGACCGACACACTGCGCGAGCAGCTTGCCGAGCTGCTCCTCAGCAGCGGGCGCGGGGACGAGGCCGTCGCCATGTACCGGGAGGTGTTCGAGCGGCGGGCAACGCACTCCGATTGCCTCCGGCTCCGGAAGGCTGCCGAACAGGCAGGACAGTGGAAGAAACTGCGGGGCTGGGCACTGGACTTCATGCGTGAACAGGCGCGTGCGGGCGAATACCACCAGGTCCATCTCGGCGAGCTGATTTCCGTGCTGCTCCGCGAAGACCTGACGGACGAGGCGTGGTCGACGGCGGCCGGCGACTCCGAGCAGGTCAGCGAATCCCAGTGGCTGCAGCTGATCAGCTTGCGGGAGAGCGAGCATCCGGCGGACGTGCTCGGGCCGCTGTCGCGCCTGATCGAGCTGGGTGTTGAGCAGGCCGGCGACAAGTACCGCTACCCGAAGGCGGTCAAGGCCCTCAGACGACTCCGGGAAGACTACGAGCGTGCGGGCGACGCCGCCGGGTTCGGCGTGTACCTAGCCGGACTGCGGGAGCGCCAGCGGCGCAAATACTCGTTTATCGCCAAGCTGGACGCAACGTTCGGGACAGAGGGTTCGTAGCGTTAAGGGTGAAGAGCGAGGCCAGCACCTCACAACGCGAAGCGTCATGACCGCTGGGCCGCCATGGCGGCGGCCGTGCCGTCGCGTCCCAGGCCCGGGACGTACGGGATGATCCTTTTCAGGTACGCCTCCAGCTGGATCTCCACCGGTAGCTCGCGGGCGTCGAACGGCAGCCCGTTCACCTCGATGAACCAGATCATCGGGTTATCGTCGATCTGCTCGGCCCGCAGGAACTCCAGCGTCGCCCAGGTCATCTTCAGCGTGTCGCGTATCTGCTTCGCCTTCTGGCCCAGCGTGGACTTGCTGAGGCCGAATGCGGCCGCCAGGTCGTCGTGGGCGACGTACGGCTTGGTGGACGGGTCGGACAGGAAGTTGACCTGCCCGAGCGCCCACACCACGCCACCGGCCCACGTCGCGGCCCGGCCGGACTGCAATGGCGACGGCCGCTTGCGTGCCAGCTTCGCGACCACCTGCCGGGCGAGGCCGGCGTACTCCTCATCAAGCAGGTCAGCGCACACCTTGTCCGTCAGCGCGATGACCTGCTCCGCAGTCGGCCTCATCGCCACCGGAATGCGCAAGTTCCCCGGATCTGCCACGATAAGGCACTATGTCACAGCCCGGACAGGCGGAATGACAGTTTTGGTCTCGTACGGCGCACCGGATGCGGGAGGATGGCGCGCGGCTGCGAGAGACTCCTGGTGTCCCTCGCGTGCGGTTCACGGGAGGCGGCGTTGAGCGGCGAACTGGCAGAACGAGTGACGGAACTTCGGCAAAAGGGCCGCACGCCGAAGGAGATTGCTCGCGCGCTGGGGCTAAAGCCCGCGGACGTGATGCCCATCATCAAGACGATCGCGGCACAGGCCCCAAGGCGCGAGGCGCCGGTGGCGGGCTGCTGGGTGACCGAGCACTGGTCTGACAAGCTGGGCGTGACCGGGCACGCTGACTGGCCCGGTATGTCATCACTGGAGTCAGAGTCCGGCGAGTCCGGCCTGGTGGGGGTCCTCGTGGCACGGGACACGGGCAGCACGGTCTTGGCGTGCGGGTTCCTCGTTGATGTCTTCTGCCTGGGTGTGAAGAACACTAACGGCCCGAAGACGATCGACCGGCGCAAGCTCCCGGACTTCATCTGGACGTTCTTCAGCGCGTGGTCCAACCGTCCCCCCGTCCCGGCACCGCTGGAACTGGCCCGGCATATCGTGTTCGGAGCGGTGGACTACGCGCGAAGCCTGGGCTTCGAACCGTATCCCGACTTCGCCAAGGGCGCCGCGCTTCTCGGGGACTGGGAGGAAGGCAGCAGCGACGTGACGTTCGGTCAGGACGGCAAGCCGTTCTACATCAACGGCCCGCGCGACGACACCTACGGCACCATGGCGAAACTGCGGCAGGCGGTCGGCGACGGAAACTTCGACTACCTCGTCCAATTCCCGGGCTCCGCTTAGGTCGCTGGGCCTGAATAACGCAGCGCCAGAGGACACGGAGCTGCTGGCCGCCATCGGCGGGATGGTAGTAAACGCTGCGCAACTGGGAATGCTCAATCGCCAAACTGGGCGCAGAGCGTGTAGGGCGCGCATGGTGATTCGGCCGACCCCCCCGCGCGAAATCGCGTGCTGAATCCGTGCTGACGCCCGGCCGTAATGCAAGCCATCTACCTGCGGAAACTGCCCACTATTCCAAGATCACCCAGATCTACGAGGGCACCAACCAAATCCAGCGCATGGTCATATCCCGCGAGCTGCTAAAGGGGTTAATTAGCGCTACTGACCTGCGGTTTCTCGAACCTGTCTCACGTGAAACGGGCCGTCAAGATCCACGAGTCCGGCGGCCCGTTCTCGTGTCCGTGTCGCCCGATTTATGCCGGTTATTTTCCCGTCGTTTCCGGACCCCGTGCTGAATCCGTGCTGACACCTAGCATCGCGAGGCATGCCGATTTCCCCGGTCAAAGTACCCGAGATGGGATGCGCCGGGGCCTGGTGCTGAGTCCCGGTGGCAGCGGGGTGAGCGCGTCCGGGCCGGTAGTGTCTCGTACGTGACTGACCCGTCCAAGTGGGTAATCCACGGCGAGCGGCTGGTAGACGATACCCCTCATATCCGTGTCAGCCTGGCCGACGTTGAGCTTCCGAACCACGTGCGCTTCACGCAGTACGTCTTCCGGATGCGGCGCTGCGCGATGACGGTGGTCCTCAATGATGCGGGCGACCGGATCTTGCTGATGCGGCGGCACCGCTTCATCGTGGACCGCTGGATTTGGGAGCTGCCGGGCGGTTACGTGGATGACGGCGAGGACCCGGGCGCGGCGGCGGCGCGCGAGGTTGAGGAGGAGACGGGCTGGCGCCCGCGCGGCATCGAGTTCGTGATGTCCTGCCAGCCGGTCATCGGCAACGCCGATTATCCGCAGGACTTGTACCTGGCGCACGGGGCCGAGCGTGTCGGGGAGCCGGAGATTGACGAGACGGCCGAGGTGCGGTGGGTGCCGGTTGACGAGACGCCGGCGATGATCGCCAAGGGCGACATCCTGGGCGCGATCACCATCATCGGGGTGCAGCA
>JBEKCN010000713.1:0-3382 GCA_050014855.1 Streptosporangiaceae bacterium
ACGCTCAATGACCGGCGCCGGCATTCCGCACATGGTGCGGAAAACCTGCCGATCATGGGGAACGAAAGTGGTCCCAGCCGGGGGCGCCCGGGTGCGGCTGGCCGCCCACGAGCACGCCCCGGCCGTCACGGACCACGCCGATCACCGTCCAGCGGGCCGGCAGCACCACCCCGCGGGGGAACGTGCCCACCAGGGAGTGGTCCTCACCGCCGGTCAGCGCCCAGCTCAGGGCCTGCTCCCCCGGAGCGCTGCTGCCGGTCGTCTCAGCGGCGGCCGCCAGCTCGGTGAGCCCCATCGGCACGCCAGCCAGCGCACCCGGATCGACGTCGATGGCCACGCCGCTCGCGTGTGCGATGTGGCCGAGGTCGGCGAGCAGGCCGTCGCTGACGTCGATCATGGCGGTGGCGCCCAGCACGGCCGCCTCGGGGCCAGCGTCATAGGGCGGCTCAGGCCGCAGATGCGCGGCGAGGAGATGGGCCAGTCCTGGCGGCCCGGACCGAGGGCCGGGCTCCGGGCCGGGCGCCGTGCCGGGCGCCGGCGCCGTTCCCTGCGGGGGCCCTGGGCCGGCATCGGGCGGAGCCGCCCAGCCGGCCTGCAGCAGGGCCAGGCCTGCGGCGGACCGGCCCAGCGGACCGGCCGTCGCCAGCACATCACCAGGCCGGGCGCCCGAGCGGGTCACCGGCTCCCGGCCCTGCAGGTCACCCAGGCCGGTGACGGCGAGCAGCACGCTGCTGAACCGGGCCGTGTCCCCCCCGGCCACCGACGCCCCGGCCCGGGCCGCCTCGGCGGCGAGCCCTCCGGCCAGCTCCAGCGCCCAGGACGCGGGCAGATCAGGCGGGGCAGCGAACGCGACGAGCAGCGCGGTCGCGGCGGCCCCCATGGCCGCGACGTCGGCCAGGCTGCGGACCGCAGCGCGGTGCCCGATGTCCGTTGGCCCGGCCCAGTCCCGGCGGAAGTGCCGCCCCTCCAGCAGGAAGTCGGTGGTCGCGACGACTCGGCCGTCCGGGGCGGCGAGCACGGCGGCGTCGTCCCCAATCCCGACGATCATGCCAGGAGCCGGCCGCATCCTGGCTGCCATCTCCGCGATAAGGCCGAACTCACCCAGCTCGGCGATGCTGCGGTCACCTGCCTCGATGACGGCCTCCCGGCGCCGCGCCCGAATTAGGGCTATCGGTCAGTTCAGGCGATCTCGACCTGTGAGGGGTCTCGGCCCTAAGGTACCGTGGCTTCTCCGGGCAATTTTCATCGTCGATTACTGTGCCCATGGAGGACGTCATGGTTCAGGCCTACATCCTGGTCCAGACGGAGGTCGGCAAGGCCGCCGAGGTCGCCAAGGAGATCGGCAAGATTCTCGGCGTGACCACGGCCGAGGACGTGACCGGCCCCTACGACGTCATCGTCAGGGCCGAAGCCGACAACGTCGATGGGCTAGGCCGGCTCGTGGCCGCCGGGATTCAGTCCGTCGAGGGCATCACCCGCACCTTGACATGCCCCGTCGTCTACATCTAGTCCCCGGCCTATCCAGCCTGCGGGGCGGAGGTCTTCTGCCGCGCCGTCCGGCCGGGCTTAGCCGGCGGCCCGCAGCAGCTCGGTCGCGAGCGCGGCCGTCCGCGGGCCCAGCCCGAGCCGCGCCGCGTCCCGCAGGTCCTGCGGTGTGTCCACGTCCCGGCGCAGTCCGGTGATGCCCGGCAGCAGCAGCTCGGCCGCGCCGCCCTCGGCGTGCCGTCGTCTGGACTCCAGCCCGAACTCCGGCTTGAAGCCCGCGCCCGGCGCCGCCGTGTACAGGGTCGTGCCCGAGCCCTGCAGGTCGGGCACGAAGGCCTCGGGCCAGGCTGCCGCGGTGCGCAGCGCCACGTCCAGCTCGCTGGCGCGGAGCGCGGGCAGATCAGCGGACAGCGCCGCCAGCGCCGATCCCGGCCAGAGGTCCAGCACGCGGGCCGCCCCATAGCTGAGCGCCGCGTTCAGCCCGGCTCGCGGCTCGTCCGGGACCACCATGGCGCCCGCCGGGGCCAGCTCGGCCGCAGCGACCGGATCGTCAGTGACCACGAGCACCTGGTCCGCCGCCCGCGACGCGACCACGGCTTCGAGCGTGTCCGAGGCCATGGCCAGGGCCAGCTCGGCGCGGCGCGGCCCAGCCAGGGGGGCGATCCGGGACTTGGCGCGGGCGAGTAGCTTAACGGGGATCACCACTGCCCACGGGAACGGGGCATCATCGGACATAGGCGTGATCCTGCCTCGACATGCGTGATCCTGCCTCGACATTGAGCCCCCTCAACCTGGAGACTGACCTGATGAAGATCGGAAGCATCGACCCATGAGTGCGTCGGAGCGAGGCTATTCACCCGGCTGGCGGCGTTTTTCCACTCTGGTCCTGCAACCGCTGCTGCACATCCTGATCAAGCAGAAGATGCAGGGCGGCGAAAACCTTCCCCGGGAGGGGGGCCTGATCCTGGCCCCCAACCATCTCTCGTACGCCGACTGGGGCACGGTGGCGCTGTTCAGCCACGAGGCGGGCCGTTACCCCACCTTTCTCATCAAATCCTCCATCTTCAACGTCAAGGGCGTCGGCCCCATCCTGCGTAAGCTCGGGCAGCTTCCGGTCTACCGTAATCGCGGTGACGCCGCGCTCGTGCTGCGGGACGCGGAACGTGCGCTGCGGTCCGGGGAATGTGTCGTCGTCTACCCGGAAGGCACGGCGTCGCGCGACCCGGAGCAGTGGCCCATGAAGGCCCGGACCGGTGTGGCCCGGCTCGCGCTGACCACCGGCGCGCCGGTGATCCCGATCGCGCACTGGGGCGCCCAGGACGTGCTGCCCTACGGCAGCAGCCGGCCTCACCTATGGCCGCGCAAGACGGTGCGAATGGTGGCCGGCCCGCCGGTGGACCTGTCGGCGTTCCGCGACCAGCCGCTGAACTCGGCGACCCTGCGCGACGCCACCGCGGTCGTCATGGCCGAGGTGACGGCACTGCTGGCGGGGCTGCGCGGCGAAACACCACCCGCCGTCCCCTACGACCCCGCCAAACGCGTCCGGGCCACGGCCCGGATCGGCCGGACCGAACCAGCCGCACCGGCCACGGACGGCGGGGGCGAGTCGGCGGACAGCCCGGCCGGTGAACCGGCGCACAGCGGGGCGGGCGGGCTGGATGATAGTGCAGCCGACGGTCCGGTGGCGGACGGCCTGGCCGAAGGCCCGACAGCGGACGGGCTGGCCGAAGGCCCGACAGCGGACGGGCCGACAGCGGACGGGCCGACAGCGGACGGGCCGACAGCGGACGGGCCGACAGCGGACGGGCCGACAGCGGACGGGCCGACAGCGGACGGGCCGACAGCGGAGGCCCGCCCGACGTGAAGGCCGCGATCATGGGGGCCGGCTCGTGGGGAA
>JBEKCN010000714.1:0-3873 GCA_050014855.1 Streptosporangiaceae bacterium
GCGGATCACCGGCCTCGGGCTTAGGGTGATCGACATGCATCTGGTAGCGCCGCCACCGGATGACTGAGGTCGCGGCTGGGCCCAAGGACAGCTACCCCGGGCGCGCCCTGCGGCAAGGAAGGCCCGCGCATGGATGCTAGCGGTGATGAGTCCCGCGGGCTGGCGCGCGGGGTTGTCGGGTCGGCGCGGGTGATCGCGTTTGGTGCGAGCAACGTGGCCCCGGCTGGTGCGGCGGTAGGCGGGCTGGTCATCGCGGTGTCGTACGCCGGGTTCGCGTCTCCGCTGGTCGTCCTGATCGCGTTCGTCGCCTCGGTGTGCTGCGCGAGCAGCATCGCGGAGTTCGCTCGGCGGCTGCCGTCGGCCGGCTCGCTGTACACCTACAACAGCCGCGGGCTGGGCCGGACCGGGGGTTTCCTGACCGGCTGGATGATGGTCTTCGCGTACGCGCTGTACGTACCCGCCGGCATCTCGCTGACCAGCGCGTACGCCTCGCAACTTGCTGCCGCCACGCTGCGCGTGACCATCGGCGGGTGGGTGCTGTTCCTGGTGATCCTGGGCGCCGTGGTCCTGGTCGCCTACCTGGGCATCAGGACCTCATCCTCGGTCGATCTGGTCCTTGTCGCGGGGGAAGCTGGCCATCACGATCCTGGTCAAGATCGGGCCGGCGCATTACTCGGTCGCCGTTCTGTCACCGGCATCGTCGCCGAACGGCCAGCTCACCGACATCACCGATGCCATGATCTACGCCATCGCCGCATTCGCCGGCTTCGAGACCGCCGCCGCGCTCGGTGAGGAAGCGAGGAACACGCGCCGCTCCATCCCCGCCAGCACCATCGGTGTCGTGATCGTGGCGGGCATCTTTTATCTGCTCGTCGTCTGCGCCGAGACGTTCGGCGTGGGCCGGCGAGGAATCCCCGGCTTCGCCCGGGAGCCCAGCCCGCTCGGTTATCTGACCAGCCGGTACTGGTCGCCCTCGGCGCTGTGGGCCATCGACCTGGTGGTCATGCTCACCGGCCTGGGCTTCGCCATCGCCGTGGTCAACGCGGCCATCCGGGTGCTGTTCGCGATGGGACGCGAGCAGGCCCTCCCGGCCTCACTGGCCCGCCTGTCCCGCCGCCAGACCCCGGCCGTCGCGATCGGCTGCGTCGCTGTGCTCGCGCTCGTGCTTGGGCTGCCATTGACCTACGCTGACGGCGGCGTGCGCGCGTTCGGCTATCTCGCCGGAGCGGGTGGGCTGTCGATTGTGCTCATCTACCTCGCCGTGAACATCGCGGCCATCCGCGCGTTCCGCACTGAGTTCCGCGACCAGTTCCGGATCTGGCGGCATCTGCTCGTCCCGGCCACGGCCGCCGTCCTGTTCCTGTTTCCCTTGTGGGGGATCCTTCATCCCCATGCCCGCACAGGGGCGGACCTGCTGCCCTTTGCGGCGTTCGGGTGGCTCGGCCTGGGGGCCATCGCCGCGGGCTTCCTGCACGCCCGGCGGCCGGCGGCCTTCGAGACACTAGGCAGAGTATTCATGCCAGCCACGGACAGCCAGGGGGCCCCCGCGCCCGGCCGGCGTCGATCCACATCACGGCCGCGCGGCGGCGTGTGACCGCACGGATCAGGCAGGTGTCATCCAAGCCGTGCCATCACCGCTGATCCAAGGCAGTCTCAGGTGACGATCAGGGAGATGCTGTACGCGATGAGCCAGAAACCGAGGATCAAGCTCCCCCAGATGATCACCTGATCGGTGTGGGTGTCTATCCAGGTCCTGAGCCTGGTCAGGAACGCCTGGCTCTTGCCAGGCTTGAGACCGGCGTAGATCTCCATGGCGAGGTACGTTGCCGAGGCCAGGACGCAGAACAGGAACAGCGCGAGGTAGCTCCCGGCACTGGACAGTTTGGCTTCCACGACCGTGGCAGCGCCCGCGCTGATCAGAACCCATGGCTGGAGCGCGGGCGCAAGGCCCATGGCGAACCACGGGGACATGTTGTCCACGTGCGCCTGCCACTTCGGTTGCTTCTTCGGCTTCTTCGGCCGCTCCATCCTGCGGCGCTGCCGGACCGCAATCGCGACAAGGCTGACCCCGATGGCGATCTTCACCGCCAGGTCTGCGAGTGAGGGTGCTGTGTTCGGCTTGGGGGGATTGTCGCCAGTGGCGAGCACTGTGACCGTGACCACGACGGCAAGGGACGCTAGCCAGCCGAATACGAATGCCGCGCCTTTTCGCACGCCGCGCTCTGAGGGCAGCACGATCAGAAATGCCGTCAACGGCAGCGGGTCGAGCGCTATCGCCAAGCCGATCAGGACAAGGTCAAATACCACAGCTGTCCCGCCTTCCCAGGCGGTGACTGGTGGCGCGACCGGGGTCATCACGGGTGAGTAGTTCGAGCGCGAGAAGGCCGAGATCCTGGCCTGGGCGGCCATCGCGGACAACGCGTGGTCTGCCGCGATGGCGGCCGCGGCACGGCATCACGGTGCCGGGTGCGAGGCCGCAGATGCCTCCGGTGAGGATGGTGGTGCGGTGGCCTCGACCTGCCGGCGGGGGATGAGGACGGCGAGGACCAGGCCGATAAGGGCGACCACGAGCATGATGATGAGAGCGACAGCGAAGGGTCTTCCTTCCGGCAGTTTCACGGCGACCAGGACCGAGCCGACCAGGGCGGTGCCCAGCGATGATCCCAGGTTAGAGACGCTGCGGGACAGCCCGGAGATCTCGCCCTGATCTTGGTCGGGGAAGCTGGACTGCACCACGTTGACCGAGGAGGTCAGCATGGTCCCGACCCCGGCGCCGAACAGCAGCAGCCCGGGTATCCACCGCCAGATGCCCGCGTGCGCCCGGACCAGGACCAGCAGCAAGACCATGCCGGCCGCGGTAACCAGGAACCCGGCGATGATCAGCCACCGCTGCGGGTGCCGCCGGGCGAACCGGCCGGCGGCAGCCGAGGCGGCCAGGATCCCGATGGTGGCCGGGGTGAGCATCAGGCCGGTCTGGATCGCGTTGTACTTCCAGACCTCCTGGAGGTAGACCGAGACCGTGAAGAATGACCCCTGCAGGATCAGCCACTGGATGGTCTGGGTCCCCAGCCCGAGGTTGGCGATCTTGTTGCGGAACAGCCGCAGCGGCAACAGCACATCCCGGCCCTTACGCTCGCGGGACCGGACATGCAAGAAGAACCACAGCAGGAACAGCGCGCCGATGGCCACGAACAGCCACACCGGGGAGATCGAGCCCTTCGGTATCACCACTGTGCCGCCGATGCTGAAATTCTGCCGCGACTTGCCGAAGCCGTAGGTCCGCGATTGCAGCAGCCCGAGCACCACGAAGAACAGCCCCGCGGCGGACAGGACCGCCCCGGTCAGGTCGAACCGCGGCTTAGGCCCGGGCTGGGCCGGGTCGGTGATCTTGCGGGCCAGCCAGATGATCCAGGCCACCACCAGGACCTGCAGCCCGAACGAGGCGCGCCAGCTGATTGCGCTGGTCACCAGCCCGCCGATCAGCGGCCCGGCCGCCGCGCCCAGCCCGCCCGCGCCGCTGACCACGCCGAAGTACCGGGCCCGCGACTTGACGTCGGGGAAGGTGACGGTGACCAGGATGTAGATGGGCGGGATCATCAGCGCCGAGCCCACGCCCTCCAGCAGCGAGTACCCGATGATCAGCTGCGGGAGTCCCTGCGACAGCGCCGCCAGCAGGCCACCGACAGCGTAGACGGCCAGGCCGATCACGAAGCATCGTTTGCGGCCCCAGATGTCGGTCAGCTTGCTGCCCGGGATCATCAGCGCCGCCATCGTGAGCGTGAACAGGGTGATCGCCGTCTGCACCCCGGCCACCGTCGTGCCCAGGTCCGTGGCGATTGCGCTGATGGCCACGTTCATGTTCGTGGCGGCGTA
>JBEKCN010000715.1:0-3381 GCA_050014855.1 Streptosporangiaceae bacterium
GGATCGGAGCCGAACCCCGCGCGGATCGCCCAGGGCAGGTCGTTGTGCCCGTCCACCAGGGGGACACGGCGCAGCAGGTCACGCGCTGCGGCCAGCTGTTCTGTCATCGGTTCACCCTAGTCTCAGCCGACATAGTTCGCCGGACACACGCCCGCCAGTGATAGCGCTGGCCGAAGCGCTGACTGGGCCGCCCGCTCGTCGCCTTTGAGAACGGATACGTACCTGTGAGCAGGGAAATTGACCGCGCTGGGCTTGCCGCACGCCGACGCGGGCTGGATCTGACAGCCAGGCGCTGCATCAGTTGAGCGGCGCACTGCTGGACCAGTTACACCTGGTCCCGTTAAGGATGATCAATGTCCTGACGGCGGTAACCGGCGCTACGGCGGGACGAGCTCACTTGCGGCGCCCCGGGCTCAGCCGGTTCAGCCGCCACCACGTGATGAGAATGAACACGACGGACAGGACGATCATCGCACCGATGTCCGTCAGCCAGGTGCTCGCCTGATGCTGCCAGAGCGAATTGATCGTCGAGGACCCTGGGGGAAGGAGCCGGTTGAGGTCGACGGTGGAGGCGACCGCGGCGTAGCCCCAGCGCCCCGGAACCAGCCAGGAGATCTGGTTGATGACCATCCCGCCGACCGGGACCACACCGCCGGACAGCATGATCTGGACGAAGATGGTCAGGACGAGCAGCGGCATGGTCCGTTCCATCGTCGTGACCAGGGAAGACACCATCAGGCCTAGGCACATTGAGGTCACGGCGAACACGGCGATGCCAATGACCAGCTCGGCGAACGGGAAGTGCACCAGGAACGAGCCCGTGGGCGGCAGCGGCCGGCCAAGCAGGCCGATCGCCGCCAGCACCACGGCCTGCAGGATGCAGATGGCGCCCAGCACGATCAGCTTCGAGCTCAGGTAGGCCCCGGCCGACAGGCCGGCCGCCCGTTCCCTTATGTAGATCGTCCGTTCCTTGACCAATTCCCAGATCGAGCTGACGGTGCTGGACAGGCACACGCCGACGATGACTAGGATCAGCACCGTCTGCGCGTTGGAGTTGCTGCCCGGGGCTCCCCGGAGCCCCTTCGTGCCGCCCAGGGCGTAGATCAGGCCGCCCAGGATGACCGGCATCAGGGCGGCAAACAGCAGGTAGCCGCGGTCGGACGCGATGACCCGCGCGTATCGGCGGCAGAGCGTGCCGATCTGGTGGAACGCACCTCCGCGGACCGGGGCCCGGGTACCCGCGGCCTTCGGGCCGCTGGAGATCGCGGGGAGCGCCTGCGGCTGGGTGATGTAACGCTCGTAGATCCGCGAGCTGGCGAACTCGCCGGCCCAGTCCCGCTCCGGTTCCCGGTCGAAGGCCTGGAACACCTCGGCCCAGCCGGGCTGGCCGAAGTAGCTGAGGCCCTCCTCCGGCGGCCCGAAGAACGCGACCTTGCCCCCGGGCACCAGGACCAGCAGCCGGTCGCACACGTCGAGGTTGGCCACGCTGTGCGTGACCACGATGACGGTCCGGCCGTCGTGCGCGAGGTCGCGCATCTGCTCCATGACCGACTTGTCGAGCCCCGGGTCCAGGCCGGACGTGGGCTCGTCCAGGAACAGCAGCGACGGCTTGGTCAGCAGCTCCAGGGCCACGTTGACCCGCTTGAGCTGGCCACCGGACAGCTTGTCGGCGCGGGTCTGTCCGTGCCTGGTCAGCCCCAGCTCGCTCATGACCTCGTCGACCCGGGCGTTCCGCTCGCGGGCGTGCGTGTCCGGCGGGAAACGCAGCTCAGCGACGTACCGCAGCGCCCGCTGCGTGGTCAGCTGGGTGTGCATGATGCTGTCCTGCGGGACCAGGCCGATCCGGGTCCGCAGCTCCGCGTAGTCCTTGTAGAGGTCGCGGTTGTCGTACAGCACGACCCCCCGGTCGGCGGGGCGCATCCCGGTCAGCGCGCCGAGCAGGGTCGACTTGCCCGCGCCGCTCGGGCCGATGATGCCGACCAGGCACCGCTCGGCGATCGGGAAGCTTACGTGGTCCAGCAGGATCTTGCCCCCGCCGACCTGGACGACCAGATCCTGCGCGACCAGCGACACGTCGCCGGTGTCAATGTATTCACGTAGTTCGCCATCGGTCAGCCGGAATGTCGCATGCCCGACGCTGACAATATCTTTCTCGGTCAGGATGGCGGAAGTAACTCGCTGACCATTGACAAATGTTCCGTTGTGGCTGCCGAGGTCGACGATTTCGAACTTTCCGCTGCTGGATTTCCGCAATTCCGCGTGGTGCCGGGAGGCACTCAGGTCGGAAAGGACGAGGTCATTGTCGGGCGTCCGCCCGATACGGAGCAGGCGGGCCGGCAGCGGCAGTACCGCGCTGGGGCGCCGGTCCACGCTGAGCCGGTAATCCGCGGGTCGCCGGGGCCGGTCCCGGTCCATGAGCGCTGGGACCTGGCCCGCGCCGCCGTCTACTGGGCCGCGGCCGCTATGCCGGCCATGATCGTCCTGACTCCGGCCATGATCGTCCTGACTGCCGTTTCCCTGGCCGCTGCTCCAGCCGCTGCCTGGATCGTCCCAGCCTGGACCAGCCTCCGGGCGGCCCCGCGGGCTGCCCCGCTCGTCGCCATCCGGACTGTTGAGCAGGGCGCGGGCGCCGACGGCCGGGGGGGATACCTCGGTCTCCGCGTGCACCGGGCGGGCGGCCGGCACGCACCGCAGAACCGGGCCGTCGTCAGGATTTCCGAGCCGGATAACGCATTCGGCACTGATAGTGACCCGGTCTACACGCCTGGTGCCAATAAAAGTCCCGTTCGTGCTTCCGACATCCTCAAATATCCAGGCATCCTGTTCATGCCGCAGGACCGCATGCCGCCAGGACACGCGTGAGTCGGACATGACGATGTCGGAGTCCGGATCCCGGCCCAGCCGGTAAGCAGTCCCCGCCTGCAATCGATGATCCGATTGCCGCGTGCGTACCATGAGCACCGGGCCAGCCCCCGCCGGCTCGGAACGCAGCGTTGACATGTCTACCGAGTGTAGGTGCGGGACCCATAAACGGGAATATGCCGAACCTTATTGTTCTACGCCACGTTAATTACATTAAACTCAGATCCGCGCCCCGGACAGTGGAGCTGGTGTCATGAGCGAGGACCCGACCCGACCGATCAGGCCCGGGGAGTACGGCTCGCCCGGCGGCTACGGGCCCGCAGGGGACTGGGGTTCAGCGGGTCCGGCAGGCTCAGCGGACTCAGCGGGTCCGGCAGGCTCGGCGGGTCCGGCAGGCTCAGCGGACTCAGGGAGTCCGGCAGGCTCAGCGGGTCGGGGAGGCTCAGCCGGCTCAGCGGGTCGGGGAGGCTCAGCCGGCTCAGCGGGTCGGGGAGGCTCAGGGGATCCGGGAGGCTCAGC
>JBEKCN010000716.1:0-4391 GCA_050014855.1 Streptosporangiaceae bacterium
CGCGACCGCCGACCAGGCGCCGATCGCCTTGGCCCGCTCGGCTGGGTTGGCGAACACGTTGGTGAGGATCGACAGCGTGGCCGGCATGATGGCTGCGGCGCCGATGCCCATGAGCACCCGGAACGCGATGAGCTGGCCGGCCGAGCCGGACACGGCGGCCAGCGCCGATCCCAGGCCGAACACGGCCAGGCCGGCCGCGAGCAGGCGGTGCCAGCCGATCCGGTCGCCCAGGCTGCCCAGGGTGAGCAGCAGGCCGGCCACGGCTAGCGTGTACGCGTCGGTGATCCACTGCAGGGAGGTGGTTGACGCGCGCAGCGCGCGGGACAGGGTGGGCAGCGCCACGTTCACGATGGAGCTGTCCACCACCACGAGCAGCAAGGAAAGGCAGAGCACCGCGAGGGTGGCCCAGCGCCGGGCGTGGATCGTCTCAGGTGTCATCTTCTTCATGTCAGCGGACCGGCGAGGGCCCGCGCGGCCGCCGCATCTACCAGACCACCCCCCAAGGACTGGCCGGGCTGCGGTCCTGACTCCGCGACGCCGAGCCGGACTACTCCATCCGCCACCCGGCCCAGCTCCGTGTGTTCTGCCTGTGGGTCCTGCCCACGGAGGAGGCGCTGGCGCTGCTGGCCCGGGACCGCGCCGAGTACGCCCGGCACCTGGGCGAGATCGACCACGCCCTTGCCAGCGGCGACTGGTCGGCCAGCCAGCAGCAGCGTGCCAGCCGTCTCGTCATCGAGTTCGGGCGGCGCTTCTATGCCCTGCAGATCGAGTGGATCGACTGGGTCGCCGACCAGGTAGCGGCCGGCACCTTGCAGCCCGGCAACCTGCCCCCGGGCGTCCCGGCCACCGCCCTCTCCGGCTAGATGACGACTGGGCTTGGGTGGAGGCGCGCATCGCCGCCGTTAGGGCGTAGACGCAGCCGTCCGCGGGCCAGTGCGTTCTTAGTGCAGATTAGGTCGTTCTGACGGCCGCACGGCAGCCCCATTCAGCTCCGCCCGCACGACTTTGTGCGCACGAGCTCGTGTCGGTCGTTGACGTGGTCAGGGTTGAACTCGCAGACAATGAGCGCAGAGAACTTGGGATGCTGGATGCGCACGACCTCAGCCGCTGCCGCGTTCAGCGCAGTTTCGAGGCCTCGCGTGAGGAGATGGGCGATGATCTCGCAGGTCATTGACGTGCCATCTCCGCTCGGGCTTCGCCCGAGCGGGCTGGAAGACGCTCCGGACGCGCTGCGGAGGGCGGGCCTCCACGAGCGCCTCGGCTCCCCGGATGCGGTGCGTATCGACGTGCCGCCATACGACAACGTGCGCGACCCGGAGACCGGGATCCTGAATCCGCAGGGGATCGCGGCGGTCGCGCGCCACGTTGCCCGTGCCGTGGATGCCACGCTTGACGCCGGCCGCTTCCCCGTCCTACTGGGCGGCGATTGCAGCATCGTGCTCGGCCCGCTCCTCGCCCTTCGCCGCCGGGGCCGCTATGGCCTTGCGTTCCTGGACGGTCACGCCGACTTCCAGCATCCCAGCGACGAGCCGAACGGTGAGGTCGCATCGCTCGACCTGGCGGTGGCAACGGGACGCGGCCCTGAACTGCTCACCAACCTCGACGGGCTGCGGCCGCTCGTCCGGGACGAGGATGTCGCGCTGGTCGGCTATCGGGTCCTTGACGATAACGACCATTTCCTCGGCGAGCATATCCGGAGCACAGCCATCACTGTCGTGGACCTATCCGAACTCCGGGAGACAGGCACCGGCCGCGCTCTTGAGAAGGTGCTGGCCACGGTCACCAGCCCCGGCCTTCAAGGATTCTGGGTGCATCTCGACGTCGATGTTCTCGATGACGCCCTGATGCCAGCCGTGGACTACCGCCATCCCGGCGGCATTACCTGGCAGGAGGCCGCACAGATCCTCGGCGGCCTGCTCGCCAGTGATAGCGCACGCGGCCTGGAGGTCACGATCTTCAACCCGCGGCTCGACCCCGACGGCGGGATTGCCCAGCGCCTGTCTGACCTCATCACCAATAGCATCCTGCGGCGGCCCGCTGGTGATGGACGTTCGCACCGGCTCCGGCATCCATAACCGCACGCAGCCCAGGCCCGGTCCGCGAGGACTCGCCCGGACAGACACTGCGCGCACGACCTGACCGTTATGCCGCATCGACCACAACCCACACTGCCCGCCTGGCGCCGACCCCGGGCCGGTCGGCATGGCCGTCCCCGCCGCACCGAACACCATAATCTGCGTGCCGCTATCCACGCGGCCGACGAAGCGGGCTGCCGCAAATATTCGGCGATCTGATTTCCTACTAGAACAATGGGAAGGGCCGGAACGATGATCGCCCGCAAGGTCGAGAAAGCGTGAGTGATTATTCCGTTTCGTGCATAGATATTCGAGCGGATGACTTACTCATTTCGCATCTGAGTAAGACGTGGGGCAGTGCGCCGCGGGCTGAAACTGCTGACGGGCGCGCGGGCGCACGTCGATCTCTGGCCGCCACAGGTCGACATCGCTGCGCCGCGTGTCGTGCGGGTCGTAGCGGATCCCGGCCAGCTCCCCCGCGCGGATCCCGGTCGCCGTGAGCACCGCGATGATCGCGGTGTCACGCCGCTGCGCGAACGAGCGGCCCTGGCAGGTCTTGGCCAGCGCCGATAGTTCTTCGCTGGTGAACACCGGCACCAGCTTCTTGGTCACCCTGGGGGCGCGCAGCCGGGTCATCGGATCCGGGAGCTGCTCCTCCTCGGCCAGCCAGCGGAAGAACTGCTGCAGCGCCCGGAACTGGTTGCTGGCGTACGCGTCGCTGTAGCGGGTCAGCAGGTGCACCAGCCACCGCTGCACGTCGTGGCCGCTGACCTGCTCCCATCCGGCGTGGCTGGTGCGCGGGATCAGGTGGGCGGCGGCGAACCAGGCCACCGCCTCGGTGTAGGTCCGCACTGTCTTGGCGGCCTTGCCCTCGGCCGTCAGGTGCAGCCGGAACGAGCCGATCTCGGGGGCGAACGGCCCGGCGTCCAGCGGCTTGCGCCGCCGGGGACGGGGTTGCGGGAGGATCATCGTTTTTCTCTCTTCCTGCGGTTCCGCGGGAGCGCACGCATCCGTGCGTGAGCGTTTCCGCAGGTCAGAGAACTTAACGATGAGCGCTGACAGCGCCATGGGAATCCCTCTCTTCCTGCTGTCTGCGCAGGTAAGAGGGCTGACTGATCGTCCTCGAACTGGTGGTCAGGGACAGGATCGAACTGTCGACCTTCCGCTTTTCCGTTGTCGCGCAGCGCCAAGTCGAACGCGACGTTGGCCAGCGCGCCGTTCCCGGAGCTGCCAGGTTGCGAAGGCGAGGAGTCGTCAGACACAGGTAATGGCGCGAGGCGATGTAGGGACGGCAGAATGGCGCCGCTACCTGTACCCGTCGCTCAGCAGGGGCTGCTGGCCGGCGGCGGGAGTTCGGGTCGTCTCGGTCGTAGCTCGCCGGGAAGGGGGGTGTCCCGTGCAGGCCAGACTGGTCGATGTGCCCGGGGCGGAGCGCCAGGCGCTGGCCCCAGAGGCCGCGTGGCACACGCTTAGCGCCGAGGAGGTGCTGCGAGCCGAGGAGGCAGACCCGCGGCACGGCCTGAGCTCGGCGGAGGCGGCGTCGCGGGCCGGCCGGTTCGGCCCCAACACGCTCGCCGCAGGCAGGGCAGAGCCTCGCTGGCGCGCGTTCATCCGCCAGTACTCCGACCCCATGCAGATCGTCTTGCTAGTGGTCGGCCTCCTCAGCCTCTTCCCCCTCAGGCAGCTGGGAACCGGCCTTCTGCTGATTCTGCTGACACTGGCTAACGCGGTTCTCGGCCTGCAGCAGGAGGGCGGGGCTGAGAGCGCGGTCGCCGTACTCCAGCGGAGGTTGATCGTGACCGCCCGGGTGCGGCGCGATGGCCAGGAGGCGGAGATCCCCGCTGCACAGCTGGTCCCCGGCGATGTCGTCTCGATCGAGGCGGGTGACGTCGTTCCGGCTGACGGCAGGCTGCTCCGGGTGGCCACGCTGGAGGTCGCCGAGTCCGAGCTGACCGGGGAGAGCCTGCCGGTCTCGAAGGGCACGGCCCCGGTCGGGGAAGCCGACATGCCGCTGGGCGACCGGACCGACATGGTGTACATGAACACCTCTGTCACCCGCGGGACGGGCGAGTTCGTGGTCACCGCGACCGGGATGGCGACCGAAGTCGGCCACATCTCGGGGATGCTCCAGGCGCAGCCGACGGTCAAGACCCCGCTCACCCGCCAGCTCGACCGGCTCTCAAAGCAGCTCCTGCTGGTCGCGGGTGTCGCGCTGATCGCGTCGATGGCCGTGAACCTGTCTCGCGGCTATACCTTCAACGCGGTGTTGCCCGCCGCGGTCGCCTTCGCCATCGCGGCGGTCCCGGTGCAGTTGCC
>JBEKCN010000717.1:0-3374 GCA_050014855.1 Streptosporangiaceae bacterium
CAGCGCGGAGTTCTCGTCCTGCTCAACGGCCAGGTCCCCGATCGACACCATACCGACGATCCGGCCCTTGTCCATGACCGGGAGCCGCCGCACGGCGTTGGCCTGCATCACCCCGGCCGCCTCCGCGGTGTCGTCTTCGGCTTCCACCGCGACCAGGTCCGGGCTGCACACGTCGCCCACCCGTGAGTCGGGCGGCATTGCCTCGGCCACTGCGCGGACCACGATGTCGCGGTCGGTGACCAGGCCGCACAGTTTGTCACCGTCCACCACGAGGACCGAGCCCACGGCGCGATCCCGCATGGCCTGGGCCGCGTCAGCAATAGACTGGCTTCGCTGCAGCACGATCGGCTCCGGCGTCATAACGTCGCGTACCTTGCTCACTGCTTCCTCCCTGAAGTCATCGGGCGGCGCTCACAGCAGAGCCGCATCGTTTGCCGGCACCCACACCGGGTACCGCATGAACGCGAGACAACAAAATAAACAACTGCTGAGCCGGGCCCTGGGAAACGGCGGTAAAGGCCGCCCTTCCCGCTGGCAAAGCAGCTTACTGAGATGCTGCCCGGTCATTAGACCGGGCAGCCGTTGACCGGCATGTGGCGTGTGGCCCTGGACGGCGTTACGCACATCAGGGTTACGCACATCAGGCCGCGTGGCTCACGAGCGAGGCAGGTGCCAGATGACAATGCCGATCATGCCCGACGACGGCGCGCCCCGGTCCCGTACGGTCGTCGACGCACGCCAGCTGTGGGCGGGCGGGGTAGCGACGGCGGTGGTCGCGGCGCTCGTGGCGCTGGTGGGCGTGGTGGTGTGCCGGTGGCTGTTCAACATCGCGCTGCTGTCCCCGTCCAGGGAGGGGGCGTACGGCGACGCGCACACCACAGACGTGGTGCTGCTGGCCGCCGCCGCGGCGCTGCTGGCGACCGGGCTGCTCCACCTGCTGCTCGTCGCCACACCGCGCCCGCTGTCGTTCTTCTCCTGGATCGTCGGCCTGGTCACGCTGCTTATGGTGCTGTTCCCGTTCAGCACGTCCGCGCCGCTGTCGCAGAAGGTCGCCACCGCGGCGGTGGACCTGGTCATCGGGTTCGCGATCGGCGTCCTGCTCAACGGGGTCGGGGCCCGCTCGATGCGGCGGCGGCAGTTGCCCCCGGCCGGCGGGCCCGGATACAACGCGCCGTACCCGCCGGACCAGTACCGGCAAGACCAGTGGGGCCCGGGCCAGTGGCCCACGCAGCCACCGAGCTCTTCCACCCAGCCGGACCCCCGGGACTATCCGCGACAGAGCCGCGGGCCGGCGAACTGAGCGCGGGTCCCGGCCCGCAGGGGGCCTGGGACCCGCACCTGATTTCGTTAATTAAGAGATTTCCGGCGTTCAGGCGGGCTCCTCCTCGACGTGGGCCAGGCCCAGGGCCTCCAGCAGCTCCGGCGTGCTGTGGTAGCGCTGGCCCCCAGGCAGCCGGCTGCTAACCAGGCCGACGAGAGACGGGGTGGCGTCCTTGGCGTCCAGGATGGCCAGCAGGGCCGCCCGGTCGACGGGAAACTCGTCGCGGGTGAGCAGCCGCGCCAGCTCACTGCGCAGCTCAATCGCGTCCTGGCCGGAAAGCGCGTCCGTGCCCTCGAACAGCTCCCGCGGGTCGTCGACCGGCTCGGCCTCGCGCCACTCCTCGGTGTGGTCCGGTTGCGGGGTGCCGCGCACCATGGCCTCGGTCTCGTGCGCCAGTTCTTCGTCATGCAGTGGCCCGTGCTTGGTGCTTCCGCGCTCCATCACGCCTCCTGCGTTGTCGTTGATGTCGGCAGGCTGTGGTGTCCCGTTCCGGGCTGAGCGTCAGCCGCCGCGCAGCCTGGGCAGCACCTGCCTAGCGTAGAACTCGAAGAAACCCTCCGCGGCGGCGCCTACCTGCTGGGTGTACGGCCGTACCTGGCCACGGGCGTCCTCCCTTCTGCTGCCACGGACGGTCCGTAACGGCAGGAACGCAGGGAGCGGCTACCCGGGCCCCGCAGATACTCCGGCCGCGATTTTTTGTGCCCGGATCCTGGGCGGCCGCAAGCTCCTGACCTTGGGATGTCCAATTCGGGACCTTTGCCTCTAACGGCTTGCGCGACGTCGGTTGTTTGCCGCAGGACAAAAAGGGATATGCTCCTTCTAGCGGTGCCTACGACGCAGGCACGCACGCGCTGTCCGGCGCACTCGCACCCCGTGTGAGTGCAGGGGCCAGGCGTCGGCACCGCCCGATTGCTTCTTCTCCCCCTGCACCTCGTGGTTATGCACGTCCCTCGCGAGTCGCTGTGACTGCGGACGTAGCTCAGAGTCATTGCCGCGAGGAGCCGTTGCCATGCAGATCGCCCTAGTCGCCGAAGAAGCCTCTGCCCTCGCCCGCCCGATGGGCAGCGAGCCGGCCACCCAGGAGACCCGCGTAGCCGCGCTGGCCGAGACCCTGGCCGGCCAGAACCATGATGTGACCATCTATGCCCGCAAGGACGCGGCGGACCTGCCTGACGAGGACAAGCTGCCCGGCGGAGTACGGGTAGAGAACATCACGGCCGGCCCGGCCGAAGTGCTGGCCGACGAGGCGCTGCTGCCGCACATCCGGGCGGTCGCACTCGGCCTGGCCGACGCCTGGCACCGGGACCAGCCGGACGTCGTGCACGCGATCGGCTGGACCGGCGGCCTGGCCGCGCTGGCCGGCACCCGTGACCGGAGCTTCCCGGCCGTGCAGACGTTCCACTCGCTGCGCGCCGCCGAGCGCCGCCACCACATCGGGCGGGACGGCGCGACCCGGCCTGGCGGGGCTGGCCCCGAGACCGAGACGGGTGCCCGGAGCCGGCTCGAGCGGGCTGTGGCCTGCAGCGCGGACGCGGTGATCGCGACCAGCACCGACGAGGTGTCCGACCTCACCGGCCTGGGCGTCCCGCGGACCACGGTCAGTGTGGTGCCGTTCGGCGTGGACCCCGCCCGGTTCAGCGCCGAAGGCCCCATCGCGCCGCGCTCTGAGCGGCCGCGGCTGATCGCGGTGGCCACCCACCTGCGCCGGGACGGCCTGGAGACGGCCGTGCGCGCGCTGGCCGACATCCCCGACGCGGAGCTGCTGATCGCCGGCGGCCCGGCGCGGCCAATGCTGCGCAAGGACGAGACGTGCTGCGACCTGGCCCGGCTGGCCGGCAGCCTCGGCATCTCGGACCGGGTCAAGTTCGCCGGCCAGGTCAGCCAGGATGACATGCCTGCCCTCCTCCGCTCGGCCGACCTGATGGTCGATGTGTCCTGGTACGAGCCGTTCGGCATGGCGTGCCTGGAGGCCATGGCCTGCGGCACGCCGGTGATCGCCTCGGCGCTCGGCGGCCACCTGGACACCGTGGTTGACGGGACGACCGGCGTGCTG
>JBEKCN010000718.1:0-3367 GCA_050014855.1 Streptosporangiaceae bacterium
AACGGCACTGTTCTGGAGGCGGGCGGGTCGAACAATTCCGCCGTGACCGCGCTGGCGAGTGCGGAGATATATAACCCGGCCACCCAGCAGTGGCAGAGCACCCCGAACATGGCCAACGGCCACTGGAATGCGACGGCGAGCCTGCTTCCCAGCGGCCAGGTACTCGTAGCGGGTGGGGTCATCTTCTACAGCGCCGGGCCGTCGGGCGGCTACATCATGAGCAGCGTTCCTTCGGCCGATCTTTATAACCCGGCCACGGGGACCTGGAGTTCGGCGGCCAACATGACCACGGGGCGCTCGAGCGCAGCCGCGGTGGTACTCGGCAACGGGACAGTGCTGGAGACGGGCGGGTATGGCCCGATAGGGTCCAACAACGGCCAGGTACAGTCCTCGACCGAGATTTACAACCCGACCGCCAACACCTGGACTGCGACAGGCAGCATGGTCGTGGCGCGCGCCTTCCATACGGCCACCCTGCTTCCCAATGGCACCGTCCTGGCCACTGGCGGCCAGGGGCCGCTCGGCGTGGTGGCGAGCGCGGAGATTTATAACCCGTCCGCCAGTTCACCGTCCGCGCCGACGGTCAGCGGGATCACCCCGGCCGGCGGGCCGCAGACCGGCGGCACTGTGGTCACCATCAGCGGCGCCAACCTGACCGGGGGCAGCGTGTCCTTCGGAGCGACTGCCGCTACCAGCGTGAGCTGTGCCGCTAGCTCGTGCACGGCCACCTCCCCGGCCGGTACCGGCACCGTCAACGTGACGGTCACCACCACCGGCGGTACCAGCGTCACCAGCACCGCCGACCAGTACACCTACCAGGCCGCCCCGCCGCCCGTCCCGACCGTAACTGGGATTACCCCGGCCAGCGGCCCGGCCGCCGGTGGCACTGGGGTCACCATCAGCGGCACCAACCTGACCGGCGGCAGCGTGTCCTTCGGGACCACCGCGGCCACTGGCGTGACCTGCGCGACAAGTTCGTGCACGGCCACCTCGCCGGCCGGTACCGGCACCGTCAACGTGACCGTGACCACCACCGGAGGAACGAGTGCCACGGGATCGGCGGACCAATTCACCTACCAGGCCGGGGGTTCCTCGTCCAACCTGATCCCCGATCCCGGCTTCGAGACCGGCGGCGTGCCTAGCGACAACTGGGGCAGCACCCTGGCCCGGAGCAGCGCGGTGGTGCACTCCGGGTCGTGGTCGCTAGCCCAGACCACCACTTCCTCCAGCGGCGGCTGGGACCTCGACTCCAACCCGGCCTGGTACGCCCCCATCACCAGCGCGACGACCTACACGGCGTCGATCTGGGTGTACACCACCAAAACCGTCAAGGTCGACCTCAACGCAGACCTGCTCAACACCGCCGGAAACTACGTGGACAGCGTCAACGGTCCTACGGTCACCCTTACCGCCGGCAGCTGGACCCAGCTGACCATTACCGGCATCCAGCCCGCTACCGGAGAGGTCTACGCCGGCATGGAACCCAACTTCTCCAGCGCCACCACCGGCACCATCATCTACTGGGATGACATGTCCCTCGCCATCCCGTAAAGGCGGGCCAGGCCAGCCCGGCGCCAGATCTTCCGGTTCTGGGCGCTGGCGGCGGCAGAGATGGCCCGTGGGCGCACATGGCGGCCGGTGATCGTTGACTTGGCGGCCCGGTTCGTGTGCCGGCCCGGACGATGGCCGATTGACGACCGAAGCTGGAGCTCGATCCCGGTTACCCGATCAGGAGGGGTGTCTCCGCCATCGGTTACGACGGCGGTTCGGCGTCGGCCCTGGTGGCCTGCTCACCCACGAGGCCACTGGCCGGCTCGACCGGGACCTGCTTACGGACGGCACCGGTCAGCGCGCCCGCCGCTTCCGCCCACTTGATAGTGAGGTCGCGGTTCATCTTTACTATCCGCCGCACGAACTCGGCGTAGCCTTCAACTGCCGGGATCATGTCGGCCTGCGGCAGCTGAGGAAGCACGTAAGCCTGGTCAATGAACGTCCGCACGCCCTGCGCCCAGAAGTCAGCGACCTTCTCCACCGCGCTGCGCGGCTGGCTCGCCGCAGGGAGCTCCACTGTGACATCGAGTACGCCGTGCTCAGGCAGGCCCGACGACACGCGCCCGGCCCCGGCGAGCAGTGCCAGCGGCGCACGGTTGTCTGCTGCGACGAGCGTGCGCAGCCGGGTGATTGCCGCCGGGCGCCGCTGCATCAGCGCCGAGATGAGTGCTGTGCCGGCGCCGCGTCTTTGCCAGTCGTCGACGACGGTGACGGCGACGTCGGCGGTGGCCGGATCATCGGGGTACTGCAGGAGATGGGCGATCCCGGCCGGCTCCTCCTTGCCCTCGGGCGGCAGCACGACCAGCAAGAGCGCAATGTGATGCACCCCGTCAACACTGCCGGCCAGCAGCTGGATCATCGGGTCATCGAGTTGATTGACCACGTGGAGGAACCGGTGCTGGCGTGATTCGGGCGACAGGCGGCGGAACAGGTCGCGCAGCGTCTCGGCATCCGTGGACAGCAGCGGCCAGATCAGCGCAGGCGTGCCGTCTTTCAGAAGGAATTCCCCGGGCAGCATCTGGCCAGGGGCCGGGCGCGCCGTGCTCAGCGTGTTACTGCGGTCAGCGCCCGGCATCCGAATCTGCGATACCGCAGCCTCTGGGTCGGCCTTCCTGCTCATGACCTTAATTTCCCTAATTGCCTAGTGTGCGCAGAGATGTGTAACCAGGGTACCGTCTTACCCGCGTTCAATTCCCCGGGATCAGCCGTTATCCAGCTTGTTTACCTCCGGGTTCCGGCAATGTCATAATTTTGTAAAAATAGTCCCAGGGCACCCGGATTGCCGCCGGGGCCCGGGCCTTTCTTCGTCTGCATGCTGCAACATCAGGCCGGATCTGGAGAGTTCCTGTACGTACCGGATTGAACCTTGGTGGTATTTCGACTAGGAGCCGCAGGCGGCGTTTCTGCCGGATACTCCCGCGAAAACCAGCGGCCGTGATGCGCTTGGGTTAATAGCTGGTCGACCTGCGGCGGCACTAACGAGCTGCACATAGCCATTGCGTGATCGGTACGCTCCGCTCGCAACCCGCGGGTCGCAAACACCTAACTCGCGATCAAGAACGGAAGCCGGCAACAACTGTACCGGCCACTCACTCTACCGCCATATCGAATTCCCATTCCACCATTTGAACAGAACCACTCTGGCTGGCATGGTGCGTACTGACTCCCGGCAGTTGCGGCCGGGCAAACCCAAGATCACTCTGGGGCGGAGCAAAGGCCACGAAGTCCTGACCCCGGCGACATCCTGCCCACGTCAAACTCGCTCCCGCGTTCCAGCATGTCCGTGATGACGGTCGCATGCTGAAGGTCACAGTCG
>JBEKCN010000719.1:0-3365 GCA_050014855.1 Streptosporangiaceae bacterium
AACGCCTGCAATTGTGTGAACGTCTGCGTCGACGCGAGCGCCTGGACTGAGGCGAGCGCCTGGTCGACGCGAGCGCCTGGATCCACGCGAGCGCCTGGATCCACGCGAGCGCCTGCATCCACGCGAGCGCCTGCATCCTCCCGAGCGCCGAGGAATCGGGCGCATAAGGAATCGGCCTGGTTTCCGCTACCCGCGGGGACCAGCGCCGATCTCTGCCCGGACCCTGACCTGGTGGCCCGTGCGCCCAGCCGGGCGAGACCGGCGCACGGGCCGGGACTACCCGAGCGTGACCGGGAGCCGGGCGGGTTCGCGCAGCGGGGCATGGGAGAACTCCCCGATGCCAGTGCTGAACCCGACGCGGGCCCGGAACCCCAGGCCTTGCCCGGCGGCGGCCGGGGAAGCCACGATGTGCCTGACGTCACCCAGGCGGAACTCCCCGGTGATCTCCGGCACCAGACCGCCGCCGAATTCAGCCGCCAGCGCGGTCGCCATCTCGCCCACGGTGTGCGGATGGCCGCTGGCGACGTTGTAGCTCTGCAGGCCGCCGTCCGGAGCATCCTCGGTGCTGGCCAGCGCGAGCAGGTTGGCCAGGGCTACGTCGGACACGTGCACGAAGTCCCGCTGCTGACGGCCGTCCTCGAAGACCCGGGGCGGTACGCCCTTTTCCAGTGCCGACCGGAAGATGGCCGCCACTCCGGAGTAGGGGGTGTCCCGCGGCATCCGGGGACCGTACACGTTGTGGTAGCGCAGGGCGACGGCCCGGCCGCCGGTGAGCCGGGCCCACGTGGCGGCCAGATGCTCCTGGGCCAGTTTGCTGGCCGCGTAGGCGTTGCGTGGGTCCATCGGCGCGTCCTCGGTGACCGTCGCGGTGCTTAGGGACTGGCCGCAGCGCGGGCAGCGCGGCTCGAACTGCCGCGCCATCAGGTCCTCCCGGGCCCGCGGGGCCGGCCGGACGCGGCCGTGGCTGGCGCAGTCATAGGCGCCTTCGCCGTACACCACCATGGAGGACGCGAGCACCAGCCGCGCCGCGCCGGCCTGGCCCATGGCGTTCAGCAGGGTGGCCGTGCCGGTCACGTTGACGTCGCAGTAGCTGGGCAGATCCGCTAGATCGACCCCGAGCCCGACCAGTGCCGCCTGGTGGCAGACCACGTCGACGCCCGCCAGGGCCCGGGCGACCGCGTCGGCATCGCGGACGTCGGCGACCACCATGTCCATGTCATCGGGGATGTAGCTGGGCATGCCGTCGTGCACGGCCGGCGTCAGCGAGTCGAACCCCCGTACCTCGTAGCCGAGCTCGCGCGCGGCCTCCAGAATGTGTGACCCAATGAATCCGGCCGCGCCGGTTACCAGCACCCGCATGACAGGAGCCAAGCACGCGGCCGGCCGGGGCAGGCCGGGTGCGGGTCCCTTGTCATCAGTTCGTAAGACCACGGGACCAGTCCGGGGCTGGTCACCGGCCCGATTCCGGGCCGGTAACGGGCGTCACGGCTTCGTAAGGGCTTTCGTCCGGTTCGCGGCCTGCCGCGGACGTAGTGTCACGCCATGGAGATGGATGTCGTGCTTCCGTGTCTCAACGAAGCGGGCGCGCTGCCCTGGCTGCTCTCGCGGATGCCGTCCGGCTACCGGCCGATCCTGGCCGACAACGGCTCCACCGACGGTTCCGCGACGATCGCCGCGGACCACGGCGCGACCGTCGTCCACGTGCCGCAGCGGGGCTACGGCGCCGCCTGCCACGCCGGCCTGGACGCCGCCAAGAACGACATCGTGTGCTTCATGGATGCCGACGGCTCCCTCGATCCGGCCGACCTGCCGATCGTGTCCGATCTGGTCGGTGCGGGCCATGCCGACCTGGCGCTTGGGCGTCGCCGGCCGCAGGGCTCCGGCGCGTGGCCGGTGCACGCCCGGCTGGGGAACGTCGTGATCGCGTCGGCTCTGCGCCGCCGGTCCGGGGTGAGCGTTCACGACATCGGCCCGATGCGGGCGGCGCGGCGCGAGGCCCTGCTCGCCCTTCCGATCGCGGACCGGCGGTTCGGCTACCCGCTGGAGACCGTGGTCCGGGCCGCGGAAGCGGGCTGGCGGGTCCGGGAACGGGACGTTCCCTACCACCCCCGCACGGGCAAATCGAAGGTCACTGGGACCGTTGGCGGCACGCTGCGGACCGTCCGGGACATGCGCAAGGTCCTGGCGTCATGACCGACCTCGCGGCGCAGATCCTCGTCCTGGCTAAGGAGCCGGTGCCGGGCCGGGTCAAGACCCGGCTCACCCCCCCGTTCACGCCGCGCGAGGCCGCCGCGCTGGCTGAGGCGGCGCTGATGGACACGCTGGAGGCGGTGCGCCGCACCCGCGTCATCCGCCACGTCCTGGCCCTGGCCGGTGAGCCCGGGCCGTGGCTGCCGGACGGTTTCGAGGTGATCCCGCAGCGCGGTGGCGGCCTGGACGAGCGCATCGCCGCCGCGATGTGGGACGCCTACACGTCGCTGCCGGTGCCGATCGTGCTGATTGGCATGGACACCCCGCAAGTGACGGCCGGGCTGCTCGAGGCGGCCGTCGAGCCGCTCGCCCGAACGATGGCCGACGCCGCGTTCGGGCCGGCCGAGGACGGCGGGTTCTGGATGCTGGGCCTGCGCCGGCCTGATCCGGACCTGACCCTGGGGGTGCCCATGTCCGAGCCGGTGACCGGGCGGGCGCAGCTCGTCCGGCTGATCCAGGCTGGGCTGCGCATCCACATGACCCCCGAGCTCGTGGACGTGGACACCCTGGCTGAAGCGGCCCGGGTCGCCCGGCAGGCCCCCGCTACCCGGTTCGCGGCCACACTGGCTGCAACGCTCGGCGCGCCCGCGGAGCTTGAAGAGCCCGTCATGGCGGCGGCCATGGCCCCGGTAGCCGCGGCGGTCCGCTGAGCGGGCGGGCCCGGGGCGGCACACCGGCCCCAGACGGTAAGCGGCCCGCAGGACACCGAGGCGTCCTGCGGGCCGCTATCGCGCCGTGGGTGTCCGGGTCAGCTGACGGTGACCAGGCTGCCGTAGCTCAGGTAGTTGTACGCGGTCTCGGCCGTACTCGAGGGCAGCTCGACACAGCCGAGGCTCTGCTGGAAGCCGTAGGACCCGCGGGGGAAGTAGTGCACCGCGTCGCCGCCGTTGAAGTAGGAGACCCATTGGACAGGGTCGGCGTACGTGCTGCCGTCGGGGTTGGTGCCCTGCATGATCTGGAACGGCAGCTTTTCGAAGACGGGGAAGGTCCCGTCCGCGGTCGGTGCCGCCGGGATGCCGGTGTTGGCCAGGCTCTGCAGCACCTGGCGCCCGTCGTGCCAGATGGTCAGGGTCTCGGGCACGGACTGGCTGGCCAGCGCGTAGGTGTAGCCGTCG
>JBEKCN010000720.1:0-3365 GCA_050014855.1 Streptosporangiaceae bacterium
AGTTCACCGCCATCGAGATCATGCACCTGCGCGACCGGGGCCTGCTCGAGCTCGACGATCCCGTCAGTCGGTTCGGCCCCGATCCCCGGGCCTCGCGCCAATACGTGAACGGCTGCCCTGCCAACTGAGCTGCACCGGCGGGGCAGCGGCCAGGCTAGCCTATTCCGCGGCGCCCGTTCGCGGTCTGGCTGGCGGCCGCGCGCTGCCGGGAGATCTCGTAGAGGGCGATCCCGGCCGCGACGCCGGCGTTGAGGGACTCGGTGGCGTCCTCCATCGGGATCCGGGCGATCACGTCGCAGCGCTCGGCGACCAGCCGGGAAAGCCCCCGGCCCTCGGAGCCGACGACCAGGGCGAGCGGCGCGTCCGCGACGGGCAGGTCGGCGACCGTGACGTCGCCGGCAGTATCCAGCCCGGCCACGAAGATGCCCGCCTCCTGGTAGGCGCCCAGGGCCTGGACGAGATTGGACGCCCGGGCGACCGGTACGCGGGCGAGCGCCCCGGCGGAGGCCTTCCACGCTCCCGCTGTCACGCTGGCACTGCGCCGCGACGGGATGAGCAGGCCGTGGCTGCCGAACGCCGCAGCCGATCGCGCCACGGCCCCGAGGTTGCGCGGGTCGGTCACGCCGTCCAAGGCCACGACGAGCGGGAGCTGCCCCGCCGCCGCGGCCAGTTCCGGCAGCTCGCCAGGACTAGCGTAGTCGTAAGCCCGGACGCTGAGCGCGATGCCCTGATGGACCGCGCCGCCAGTCAGGCGGCCGAGCTCGGCGTGGCCCGTTTCGCGCACTGGGATCCGGGCTTCCGCGGCCAGCTGCACGGCCTCGCGGATCTTCTCATCCGACGGGGCCCGGTGCTCGACGTACAGCGCGACGGCGGGCACAGAAGCGCGCAGCGCCTCCACGACCGAATTGCGCCCGGCGACCATCTCAGGCGCGTCTCCGCTGCCCCGCGGCCCGGCGTTACCGCGCGGGCCGGCCGCACCCCGTGTGGCCGCCGCCCGGGGGCCCGGGGCCCGGGGGCCCGGGGCCCGGGGGCCCGGGGCCCGGGGCCCGGCGTCGTTCTCGTCGTCCCGCTGCTGTGCCGTGGCCGGGCTTCGGGTGCTGCTCCCCGCCTTGCGCTGGGCCGGATGACCAGGCCGAATGGAGGCGGGCGGTGTCGGGCCCTTGCCCTCCAGCCGCCGCCGCCCATACCCGCCTGTGCCAGGACGGGGCTTGCCGGACTTGGCGTGGGTTCCCTTGTCGGGACGGCCGCCCCCTGAGCTGCGGCCGCTCACCGGCGGATCTCCCAGCGCGGCCCGTCGCGGGTGTCCTCGATGGCGATCCCGGCCTTCTCCAGGCCCTCCCGGAGCGCGTCGGCTGTCGCGTAGTCCTTCCGCGCCCGCGCCGACTGACGCTGATCCAGCGCGACCTGTACCAGCGACTGAACGATTTCGCGCATGCGCTCGCCCTGCCGGTCGGACGCGGCCCAGGGCTGGGCGAGCGGGTCAAGGCCGAGCACGCCCAGCATGGCCCGCACCTGGGCCAGGCTCTCGCGGACATCCCCGGTCCGGCCCGCCTGCAGCGCACCGTTGCCGTCCCGCACGGCCGCGTGCACGGCCGCGAGAGCGGCCGGGACACCGAGGTCGTCGTCCATGGCCGCGCTGAACGACAGCGGCAGAACGGCCTCGGCCGGAGCCGGGACGCCAGCCTCCAAGTCAGCGGCCAGAGCCTCGCTGGCGCGCTGCACGAAGCCCTCGACGCGCCGGTACGCCGCGGCGGCCTCGCCCAATGAGTCCTCGGAAAACTCCAGCACCGACCGGTAATGCGCGTGCCCCAGGTAGTAGCGGAGCTCAACGGGACGGACGGTCTTGAGGATCTCCTCGACCCGCAGCGAGTTGCCAAGCGACTTGCTCATCTTTTCGCCGGCCACCCCGAGCACGGCGTTGTGCATCCAGTACCGGGCGAACTCGTAGCCGGCGCAGGTGGACTGCGCGATCTCGTTCTCGTGGTGCGGGAAGACCAGGTCGATTCCGCCGCCGTGGATGTCGAAGGCGGGCCCGAGGTACTTCATCGACATGGCGGAGCACTCCAGGTGCCAGCCAGGCCGGCCGGGGCCCCATGGCGTGTCCCAGGACGGCTCGCCGGGCTTGGCGCCCTTCCAGAGGGTGAAGTCCCGCGGGTCCCGCTTGGCGGAGGAGTCATCGGCGTCGTCCGAGGGCCGCATCTGGTCCAGGCGCTGGCCGGACAGTTCCCCGTAGGAGGGGTCGGTGAGGACGTCGAAGTAGACGTCGCCGCCGGCGGCGTAGGCGTGGCCGGTGTCGATGAGGCGCTGCATCAGCCCGATCATCTCGGGCACATGCCCGGTGGCCCTCGGCTCGACATCCGGCTCGCGGCAGCCGAGCACGTCATAAGCGCGGGAGAAAAGACGCTGGTTGCGCTCGGCGACGGCCCACCAGGGCTCGCCCTCCTGGTCCGCGGCGCGGATTATCTTGTCGTCGATATCGGTGACATTCCGGCAGAAGGTCACTTGATACCCGCGCGCTTCCAGCCAGCGGATGAGAATGTCAAAGGCAATTGCCGACCGGAGGTGGCCGATATGCGGCGGGGCCTGCACAGTGGCACCGCACACGTACAGCGACACCCGCCCGGGAACCAGGGGCGTGAATTCGCGTACTTCGCGAGTGGCGGTGTCATGCAGGCGCAGGGTCACGCTGCCTAGGCTATGGGATGCCCGGACCTGCCCGCGCAGGCTTTTCCCAGCGGATGAACCTGGTCAGGCACCGTCCGCGTGCCACCCCTCTCCCGCCTGCAGGCTGATCTCCCGGCAATGGCTGGCGGGGGGCTCTGGGCTGTCCGGCCGCGGCAGCCGTTCAGCTCATGCCGCAGCTTGGGGGGCGCTCTGGGGCTGTCCGTCCACGCCGGCCGTTCAGCTCATACCGCAGCTCAGGCTGGCGCAACGCCAGGCAGCGCACGGGCGATATGCGTAGGATCTTGGCTGCCGTACGGCGAATACCGCATATCACCATCTTTGCTGCCGGCGGCATCTCAGCGGCGAAGTCTCCACGGCGAAGAGCGGCGAAGTCTCCACGGCGAAGAAAGGACAGCGGGTCCCGATGAACGGCTCCTCCCGGTGACCGAACAGCAGCCTGCGCGGCGCCGCAACGTTGGCCGCGTGCTCGCGCACGTCGCCGTGATGATCGGCGTCCTGGCCATCGCGGCCGCCGCATTCGTCCTGTCCTATCGCGCGGCCCGCGACATCGCCCTGGCCGCCGGGGTCCCGGCGGTACTGGCGCGGCTGTACCCCGGCATCCTCGACGCCGTTTTCCTGGTCGCCTGCGCCGCCGCGGTCACCCTGCGCGAGGCACGCTGGTGGACCCGTGGCTACGCCTG
>JBEKCN010000721.1:0-3365 GCA_050014855.1 Streptosporangiaceae bacterium
CCACCGTCCTCACGGTCGCGCTGGTGCTCGGCGAGTTCACCATGGCCAGCCTGGCCCTCTACGTGACCTTCCCGGTATGGATCGTGCAGTTCGAGCAGAACGCCGGGCCGGTGACGACCGCCGCCTCGCTGCTCGCGTTGTTCGTCACCTGGATCCTGCTGATGCTCATCGTGACCGTCGGCGGCCGGAGCGCGCGCAAGCGCGGCGGTGCCCAGGTGTCCCTGTTCACCGTCGCCGCCCCTGCCGAATCCAGCCAGACCATGGGAGAGCCGGAATGACCACGAACACGGCCGGGAACGCCGCCGCGGCCGACGGCACCCGGCAGGCGGGCCCGACCGGCGGGACGAGCGTGTCGCTGCAGAACCTCAGCCGCTCGTTCGGGACGATCCGGGCCCTGGACGGGCTGTCGCTGGAGATCGCCCCCGGCGAGCTCGTGGCGCTGCTCGGCCCTTCCGGCTGCGGCAAGACCACGGCGCTGCGCATCGTGGCTGGCTTCGAGTCCGCGGATACCGGGTTGGTCCTAGTCGACGGCAAGGACATCTCGTCGGTGTCGGCCGCCCGGCGCGACATGGGCATGGTGTTCCAGAGCTACAGCCTGTTCCCGAACATGTCGGCGCTGGACAACGTGGCCTTCGGGCTGCGGATGCGGAAGAAGGCCGGCCCTCAGCGGCGCAGCCAGGCGGCCGAACTGCTGGACATGGTCGGGCTCGCCGACCAGGCCCGGCAGTACCCGCACCAGCTGTCCGGCGGCCAGCAGCAGCGGGTCGCGCTGGCCCGCGCGCTCGCCATCGAGCCGAGCGTGCTGCTACTCGACGAGCCGCTGTCCGCACTCGACGCCAAGGTCCGGCTGCAGCTTCGGGAGCAGATCCGCTCGCTGCAGCAGCGGCTGCACACCACCACCCTGTTCGTCACGCACGACCAGGAGGAAGCCCTGTCCATGGCCGACCGCGTGGGCGTAATGCGCAGCGGCCGGCTGGAGCAGCTGGCTTCGCCAAGCGAGCTGTACGCGCAGCCGGCCACGGCGTTCGTCGCCGAGTTCGTCGGCACGATGAACCGGATTCCCGGTGACATCGAAGGTGACGGGCGGGTCAGCGTCCTCGGCGCCGCGCTGCCGATCCGGGGGAGCCGGCCGGACGGGCCGGTGGACGTCCTGATCCGTCCCGAGGAACTGCGCATCGCGGCCGCCCCGGGCGGGAGCGGCATCGTCACCATGGCCACCTTCCTCGGCTCGCTGACCAGGATCAGCGTCCTGCTGTCGGGTGACGTTACGGTGCGGATCGACGTGCCTAGCGGCGAGTCAGCCGCACTGGCCCCCGGGACGTCGGTGAACGTGACCGTAGCAGGGGCCGAGGTGCTCGTGACCGGGCGGGCGTAGGCCCGAAAGACCCGGGCGGAGGTGACCTTCGCTGGCTTTGCCGCGGTGCGACGGCGGGAACAGCCTGTAGAACGGGAACAGCCTGTAGAAAACGAAACCCTCCCAGGAGGCCACCATGTCAGGCTATTCGCTCGACCACGCGGGGCTGGAGACGCTCAACTTTGACACCTGCCTGCGCCTGCTGGCGTCGGTGCCGGTCGGGCGGGTTGGCTTCGTGGCGGACGGCGAGGTCCAGATCCTGCCGGTAAATCATCTCGTGGACGGGCAGGACGTGGTGTTCCGCACCGCCTACGGATCGAAATTGTCCGCGGCGGAGGGATCCCATCCGCTCACGTTCGAGGCCGACGCCTATGACGAGCGGGCACACTCCGGCTGGAGTGTGGTCGTCACCGGGCGGGCCGAGCCGGTGGACTCCGATGCTGAGATCGAGCGGCTCGACGGCCGCGGCCTGCGGCCGTGGGTGACCACCGTGGAGCGGCCGTTCTTGATCCGGATCCGGCCCAGCGCGGTGACCGGGCGGCGCACTCCGGCCGCCTGACGTCAGGCCTCGCGACGGGCTTTCGCACGGCGCTTGCCCTCGTGCATGGCCTGGACCCGGGCGATCGGGATGGCGTGGCCCTCCTCGATCAGGTCAGCGCTGAGGTGCTGCGGCGGCGGCATCAGCTCCGCCCACGGGTCGCTCGGTCCCAGCAGGGCGGGCGCGGTGCGCACGGTGAAGTCGGTCGGCTTCACCCAGTCCAGGTCCGCCCAGGGCACCGGGAAGGACACCGTGACCCCAGGCCGGATCCGCGGGCTGTAGGCGGCCGCCACGGTGACGCCTCCGGCCCGGGTGGAATCGATGAATACCTTGCCGTCCCGGTCGTCCCGGATGAATGCCGTGGTGGCCAGGGCCGGATCCAGCTGCTCGGCGCGGGCCCCGATGGCACGGGTGGCCGCCGCCACCTCGAACGTGGTCGCCGCCCCGTCCAGCGGGACGAAGATGTGTACGCCCTTGGACCCGCTGGTCTTCACCGCGCCGGCCAGCCCGAGGTCGGCCAGGGCCAGCCGGACGAGGTGGGCGGTACCGGCCACCGGGCCGAACGCGTCGCCCTCGGGCGGGTCGATGTCCAGGATCAGATGGGTCGGCCGGTCCTCGTGGCCGACCAGGGCCAGACCCGGGTGGTACTCGATGGCCCGCTGGTTGGCAAACCACAGCAGCGTCCGCCGGTCGTTGACCAGCGGGTAGGAGATGGTCCGCTTGGACGCGTCCGCCCACACCCGCGCTGTCCGGACCCACTCCGGGGCATACCGGGGCAGATTCTTCTGCATGAACGGGTCCTGGCCGGGCCGGACCCTGATCACCGACAGCGGGCGGTCGCGCAACACCGGGAGGATGCGGTCCCGCACCGCATCCAGGTAATCCACCAGGTCTCGCTTGGTGGCCCCGGCTTCGCCGAAGAGCGGCTGGTCCAGGTTGGTCAGCTTTACGCCGTCGCGTTCGCTGTCCTCGCTCATCGGTTCAGCTTCGCACCGATCCGGTCCCGGGGCCAAGGACCGTAGCGGAGCGGAGCGCAGCGGCGGGTCGTCGGCGCCTTCGCACCGGGACCAACGGGGGTGATAGCGCCAGCACACCGGTAGAACAGGGGTGATGGCGCCATCGCCGCGGTCATTTGTGGCGCGAGGGGCCCGTGGCCTTCGGGGCCCGTGGCCTTCGGGGCCCGTGGTCTTCGGGGGCCCGTGGCCTGCGGGGGCCCGTGGCCTGCGGGGGCCCGTGGTCTTCGGGGAGGGGGACAAGGCAAGATGGGGGAATGTCGCCTATTCAGCGTCAGCCGGCCGGGCTATGACGTTCACGAGGGGATTCCACGGGCGCCGGGCCCGTGACCCGCGGCTGCCCCCGGGCCAGTACGACGTGGGCTCCGACTGGCCGGTGCTCACGGCCGAGGCCACCCCCAGCCTGCCCACCGCCACCTGGAACTTCAACATCGAGGGGCTGGTCGAGCAGCCCGTCAAG
>JBEKCN010000722.1:0-3354 GCA_050014855.1 Streptosporangiaceae bacterium
CGATCTGGGCGCTGTGCCGAAGGTCGTCGCCAGCGATGGACTGGGCGCATAACGGGGTGATCTGCGTGCGCCACGAGGCGCACTGCTATATAGCCCGCGTAGCGGGCATGGACTGGAGGAGGTGTCTTTGGATCTGATGGCTGACCCGTGACCCGAAAGGTAAACCGGGGACAATAGCATGCCAGGAAACCGGCAGTCGCTGCCGATGCGTACGGGGCGGCGTGCCGGGAGATCCGCGCGATATGGCGAAAGCCGGATTGCCTGAATCCCAGTCTCCAGAAGGCGAGAATCCGAGCCTGCCGGAAAGACGCATGAAACCGGTACCGGCCCCTGCCGCAGGGTGCGCAGATCCCTGCGGTAATCCTCCGGGGCGCAGGAGCGATGCCCTGTCAGGGCATTGAAGGAGACGGACGGGACGCCTAAGTCGCGCTAGCACGTATAGCAGTTGTGAACGTGGGATCGCCTAAGGGACGCGAGTCCTATGGCGACGGAGTGTCCATAGTAGTCGCCGGGGTAACGTCCGGCCAATCTGGCGACCGGGAAAACCGGACCACAGGGCGAAGGGACACAGGCGATGAATAGCACCAGGCCAGGAGGTCTGCGAAATGCAGGAAGCCGCAGTGGTACTGAGCATTCTCCGCGAGCGCGGCAGGAAGGGCCTGCCGCTCACGCAGCTTTACCGGCAGATGTTCAACAAGAACCTGTACTTGCTGGCGTACGGCAACATCTACCTTAACCAGGGGGCGATGACGCCGGGTGCCAGCGAGGAAACCGCCGACGGCATGTCCGAGGGGACGATCGACCAGATCATCGAGCTGATGCGGTATGAGCGGTACCGGTTCTCCCCGGCCCGCCGCATCTATATCCCGAAAAAGAACGGGAAGCTGAGACCCCTGGGACTGCCATCGTGGTCCGACAAGCTGGCCGGTGAGGTGGTGCGCCTGCTCTTGGAGGCGTATTACGAGCCGCAGTTCTCGGACCAGTCCCATGGGTTCCGGAAAGGTCGCGGATGCCATACCGCGCTGCGGGAAATCCGCAATACCTGGGTCGGGACCACATGGTTTATCGAGGGTGATATCTCCGACTGCTTCGGGTCTTTGGACCACGAGATAATGGCCGGGATCCTAGCGGAGAAAATCCACGATCAGCGGTTTCTCCGGCTGATCCGTCACATGCTCAAAGCCGGGTACCTGGAGGACTGGGAATACCATGACACGCTCAGCGGGGTTCCGCAAGGCGGCGTGGCATCACCCGTCCTCAGCAGCATCTACCTGAATAAGCTCGACGAGTTCGTCGAGAGGGAACTGATCCCGCGATACACGCGGGGAGCCAGCCGGGCACGAAACCCCGAATACATGAGGATGAAATCCCGGCGGGATAGCGCGCGGCGGCGCGGGGACCGGGCTACGGCCCGGGACCTGACACGCCAGATGCGCACGCTCCCCTCCGTGGACCCGATGGACCCCGGATACCGGCGGCTGCGATACATAAGGTACGCAGACGACCACATACTGGGATTTATCGGGCCGAAGGCCGAAGCCGAGCAGATCAAGGCCGGACTGACCCGTTTCCTCCGGGAGACCCTCAGGCTGGAACTGAATCAGGACAAGACCCTGATCAGCCACGCCCGCACCCAGCCGGCGCGGTTCCTCGGCTACCACATCATCGTCCAGCACTGCGACACCCGGATCACCTACGGCCGCCGGTCGGCCAACGGGAGGATCGCGCTGCGCGTGCCGCCGGACGTGATCAAGGCCAAAATCACCCCCTACCGGCGCCGGGGCAAACCCTGGCACCGGCCCGGCCTGCAGAACCTGGACGACCACGACATCGTCCGGACCTACGGAGCCGAGTACCGGGGCATCGTGAACTACTACCTGCTCGCCCAGGACGTCTGGCGGCTCAGCACGCTGTGCTGGTACGCCCAGACATCGATGCTGAAAACCCTGGCCGCCAAGCACAAGTCCTCCGTGGCCAAGATGGCCGTCCGCTACAAGGCGAAAGTTATCACCAGCCACGGCCCCAGGACCTGCTTCGAGGCCAGACGGCACCGCCAGGGCAAGAAGGACCTGGTAGCACGATTCGGCGGGATCCCCCTCAGGCAAGACAGGCGCGCGGTCATCCATGACCCCGCCCCGGCCCGGACCGGCTACCCCCGGAAAGAGCTGATCCACCGGCTCCGCAAGCGGTGGTGCGAGCTGTGCGAGCACGGCACCACGGTGACCGTTCACCAGGCCGCCGCGCTCAAGCACCTCGGCAGGCCCGGGCCGGGCCAGCCCGCGTGGGCCGCCCTCATGGCAAAAATGCGGCGCAAGACCCTCATCGTCTGCGCGGCATGCCACGAGTACATCCACGCGAACCCAGTCACGCACGCGGCATAAATCGCTGGAGAGCCCGGCGCATTGAAAGGTGCACACCGGGTTCGGAGGGAGGCTGCACGGAAAAGGCCCGAGTTCATGCAGCATGAACACGGGACCTCGCCGTGCAGCCCACCCTACGCACCTTGCCTGATCGACGTGCCAAACCGGCCCGGATGATTATCGCCAGGAAACCCGGCCCGGGCCTGCGCGACGCGGCGGCTTTGCGGTTCGGGCCCCGGCCGCCGCAAGGCCATTGGGCGGATCGGGTGAACGTGCGAGACTGGCGCGAAGGCAACGTGATCTGGAGGGTCAGTGGCGGGAAGCGGCTCCTGTTTCCCGGTGTCGTGCTGCCCGCAGGACCGGGATGGCGCAAGCTGATGGATGGCGAGGATTCCGGGCCGGTCAGCCCTGTGGCCGACCCGGATCTTGTGGCCCAGACACGGCGCCACCTGGAACGCGGGGCCCGCAGTCCCGCGAACGAGGCAGCCGCGGCAGCCGGGTGTGGTGGCATGGTGGTGAGCACCGCTGGGCTGATCACCTCGGTTGTGATCCATTTCGTGACTGGGCTTAGCTGGTGGTGGGTCGGCGGCAGTGCCGTTGCGGCGGCAGCCATCTTCATCGCCGCAGGGGTGGCAACCCCTGTCATTGAAGTGTCTTCGGGCACGCCGGATCCTCCGCGCCAGCGCGGAGATCACCGGCCTGATTGAGCAGGCAGCCACGGCGGCGCAAGTGTTCCGCGGGAGCCTTCACCAGGCGACCATGGCCGCACAGGCGCTCGCCTTTCCTGCTACCCCTAGTACGCGGCCTTGCGTACCTGATCAAGGCCGCGCAGGATGACGTTCAGCTGGCCCGGGCTGTCCAGGTATTCGAGGACTGCGCTGTAGAAGGCGTTCTCCATCGCCTGCGGCATGGAATCAGACGCGTCGAAGCGTACGTCGGCTGCCCGGGTAAGGTTCTCCGCGAGGTCCCGTGAGACAGAATCTGGATAATCGGT
>JBEKCN010000723.1:0-3346 GCA_050014855.1 Streptosporangiaceae bacterium
TTCCCTTGCGGCTAGCTCGCCGACGGCGATGCCGTGGTGGCGGACCAGAATCTCGGCCTCCATCGTCCTCGGAATCGGCCCGGGAGCTGGACAACCTCCGGCCAGGGCCGTCCTGGACGTCGACAGCACGGCGGGCACGGCCCAGTTCGACCCCACCGGCCACGCGGGCGCCGACAGGCAGTCCCTGCGGCAGGCGCGGCGGAACCACCGCGAGCTCGCTGCCGGCCCGGTGCGCGGCGAGCTAGCTGATCACTCTGTTGCACTGCGGATAACTAGACGCAGTGCCCCAGAAGCTGACGCAGTGCAGCAGAAACTTCAGATTCATGTGGCCGAAATATTGCCGATGGTGCAGCAGAGACGTACGTTGCCCCTAGAGGTTAAAGATCATCCGTTAGAGCCGAATCATCTGTTAGAGCCGAATCACCCGTTATAGCCGAACAGCCACCAGCGCTGCTGGGGTTGGCTGAGGGGGCGTGATGTCCGACATTCAACCGTTGTACGCACGAGGCGAAGGCCGCATGGTTGGCCGCATCGGCGGCCTGTGGGGCGAGCTGATGGCCGAATTCCTCGGTACCTTTGTCATCCTCGCGTTCGGTGACGGTGTGGTGGCCATGGCCGTGGCCGCGCTCCCCGGCTCCGGACGCGCCGCCACCCCGACCACGATCTTCCTGGCGGCCGGCGACTGGCTGCTGATCGTGTTCGGGTGGGCGTGGGCCGTCGCGTTCGGCGTATGGGTGGCGGGCGGCGTCAGCGGGGCGCACCTCAACCCCGCCGTCACGCTGGGCTTCGCCGTGCGGCGCAACTTCCCCTGGCGGAAGGTCGTGCCGTACTGGATCGCTCAGGTTGCCGGCGCCTTCGTCGGCGCTGCCCTGGTGTTCCTGGTCTACCAAAGCGCGATCAACGCCTACGACCTCGCGGCGCATACGGCGAAGAGCTCGGGACAAGCCCTGGCCTCTTACTCGATCTTTGCCACGTTCCCGGCCCCGTACTTCCACGGTTCGGTGGGCGGGCCGCTGATCGACCAGATCGTCGGCACGGCCTTCCTGGTGATGCTCGTGGTGGCCGTCATCGACGCCCGGAATACGGCGGTCGGCTCGAACCTCGGACCGCTGATCATCGGCTTCATCGTGGCGGCGATCGGGGCCTCGTTCGGCGCGAACGCGGGATACGCCATCAACCCGGCCCGTGACTTCGGGCCCCGGCTCTTCGCCTACCTCGCGGGGTGGGGAAAGGTGGCCCTGCCAGGGACATACACCGCCCCAGGCTTCCATTTCAGCGACTACTTCTGGATACCCATCGTGGGGCCCCTCATCGGGGGCGTGATCGGCGTCATCATCTACGACCTGTTCATCGGCGACGTGCTGCACGCCCGGCTGAAGATGGCCGAACAGGTCGCCGGCCCGATCGAGGAGACCCCTCCAGGCGGCGACCGCGTCCCCGACAAGTCCGGCTCTGGCTCGTAACCCGACTCCAGCCGGCGCTGCTGCCGGCCCCGATCCAACGTAAAGGAGGCGGTCATGCCAGATTTCGTCGGCGCCGTCGACCAGGGCACAACCAGCTCCCGGTTCATGCTCTTCGACCACTCCGGGAACGAGGTGGCCAAGCACCAGCTGGAGCATAAGCAGATCCTGCCGCAGGCCGGCTGGGTGGAGCACAACCCGGTCGAGATCTGGGAACGGACCGTCGCGGTTATCCAGACCGCGCTGAACAACGCGAATATCACGGCCTCCGATCTGGCCGCGCTCGGGATCACGAACCAGCGCGAGACCACGGTCGTATGGAACCGCAAGACCGGCATTCCCTACTACAACGCCATCGTGTGGCAGGACACCCGGACCGACCGGATCGCCACCGCGCTGGACCGCGACGAGCGTGGCGGCGTGATCCGGCGCAAGGCCGGCCTGCCGCCCGCGACGTACTTCTCGGGCGGGAAGATCCAGTGGATCCTGGAGAACGTCGACGGGGTGCGGGCTGCCGCCGAGAACGGTGACGCCGTCTTCGGCAACACCGATTCCTGGGTCATCTGGAACCTCACCGGCGGCCGTGACGGTGGCTCGCACGTCACCGACGTGACGAACGCCAGCCGGACGATGCTGATGAACCTGGAGACGCTGGACTGGGACGACGAACTGCTCGGGTTCTTCAACATCCCCCGCGCGATGCTGCCCGAGATCCGGCCGTCCTCGGACCCGCGCGGCTACGGCGAGATCCGCGGGCTCAGTACGGTCCGGGGTGTCCCGCTCACCGGCGACCTGGGCGACCAGCAGGCCGCGACCGTCGGGCAGGTGTGCTTCGGCGTCGGGGAGGCCAAGAACACCTACGGGACCGGCAACTTCATGCTGCTCAACACCGGCGAGGAGCTGGTGCGCAGCAAGAACGGGCTGCTGACCACCGTCTGTTACAAGTTCGGTGACCAGAAGCCCATTTACGCACTGGAAGGCTCGATCGCGGTCACCGGATCGGCGGTGCAGTGGCTGCGTGACCAGCTCGGCATCATTTCCGGCGCGTCCGAGACGGAATCGCTGGCTAGCCAGGTGCCCGATAACGGCGGCATCTACTTCGTCCCGGCGTTCTCCGGGCTGTTCGCACCGTACTGGCGAAGCGACGCCCGTGGCGTGATCGTCGGGCTGTCCCGGTTCAACACCAACGCCCACCTCGCCCGGGCCACCCTGGAGGCCATCTGCTACCAGAGCCGCGACGTTAGCGAGGCCATGGAGCAGGACTCCGGCGTGCACCTGGAGGTCCTGAAGGTCGACGGCGGGGTTACCGCGAACAACCTGGCCATGCAGCTCCAGGCGGACATCCTCGGGGTGCCGGTCAGCCGGCCCGTCGTGGCCGAAACGACCGCGCTCGGCGCGGCGTACGCTGCCGGCCTGGCCACTGGGTTCTGGGCGAACACCGACGAGCTGAAGGTCAACTGGAACGAGTCCAAGCGCTGGGAGCCGGAGTGGAATGAGCAGCAGCGCGCGGACGGTTACGCAGGCTGGAAGAAGGCTGTAGAGCGCACCCTGAACTGGGTGGACGTCGGCTGACCTGGTAGCAGCGGACCTGTCCCCCGCGACGCGGGGGACAGGTCCGTCGCTTCCTTGAGGCGCGGCCAGGCGCAGGCCAGGAGTGCGCGCCGGACCCCAGCTTTCAGGTCACCCTGCCGGTCAGCCCGGCGTCGAGAGCGCGCGCCGGTTCCCAGCCTTCACTGCCACCTGCCGGTCAGCCCGGTGTCATTGGTCAACCCGGTGTCCTCGAGCTGTCCGGCGTGCCTGAACTGCCCGGGCCGATCTGGGGCTGGGCCGGGGCCTCGATCTGGGCCTGGGCCTGGGCCTGGGCCTTGAGCGCGGCGAGCTCCTTG
>JBEKCN010000724.1:0-3342 GCA_050014855.1 Streptosporangiaceae bacterium
GCTGGAGGCGACCTGCGCGAGCATTCGCGCCGACTCCGCCGCCCCGCTCGGCGCGCACGACAGCGTGGCCAAGCTCATGACCCTCGCCTACGGGCAGGCCCTGGCCGAGATCGAGTCACCCCTCGGCGACGTCGAGGACGGTTCCTGACCCCTCAGGCCCCTCAGGCCCCTCTCGCCCCACGACCTTTCGGTCGCGCGAGACCATTTCCGGCCCGGCCAAAAACGGCCGTATTGACGACGCTGAGTGCTTTTGGTGATCTTCGCGCGGGGAAAGCGAGTCCCCGGGCAGCGCTGCCGCGGGCGGTGCGGGCGCCTACTCGGTGCCGGCCACCAGCGTGTCGAGCCTGGTGTCCGGGCGCTCACGCTGGATGGCGGCCAGCCGCCACTTGTCCGTGAACAGGGCGAGCAGCGCACCGTCCAGGCGCCGGGTGAGGACCTCGGCCCCCCGCTGCCCGGCGAGACTGGCGGCCCCCTTGGTGTCGGTCCGCCGGGCCAGGGTGTAGCCGAGATGCTCCAGCTCGGCCCGGGCGCCGAACTCGTGCTCCAGCCGGTGCAAGACCACGTCGAACTGCAGCGGGCCGACCGCGGCGAGCACGGGGGCCTGGTCACCGCGCAGATCGGAGGACAGGACCTGCACGACGCCTTCGGTGCCAAGCTGCTCGATCCCCTTGCGGAACTGCTTGTGCTTGCTGGCGTCCTTGCTGCGCACGACGGCGAAGTGCTCCGGGGCAAAGCTCGGGATCGGCGGGAACTCGACCGCCCGGGCCTCGAAGAGCGTGTCCCCGGGCCGCAAGGCTGTGGCATTGACCAGGCCGATTACGTCCCCGGGGTAGGCCACGTCCACAGTTTCGCGTTCCTGGCCGAACATCGCCTGGGCGTATTTGGTCGCGAACGGCCGGCCGGTGGCAGCGTGCGTGAGCACCATGCCGCGCTCGAACCGCCCCGAGCACACCCGGACGAACGCCACCCGGTCCCGGTGGTTGCGGTCCATGTTGGCCTGGACCTTGAACACCAGGCCGGCGAACGGCGCGTCGACCGCGCGCGGCTCGTCCTTGATGTCGGCGCGCGGTGCCGGGGGCGGGGCCAGCTCGCACAGGCCCTCCAGCAGGCGGCGCACACCGAAGTTGGGCAGCGCCGCGCCGAACAGCACCGGCGAGGACTCCCCGGCCAGGAACGATTCAATGTCCACGTCCGCGCCGATCTCATCCAGCAGCGCCATCTCCTCCACCGCGGTCTCGTACGCGGCGCCCTCCCGCTCAGCCGCCGCCGCGGCGTCCAGATGCTCCTCGATGGCGCGCGCTGCGCCACCCGGCGTCCGGGTGTAGCCGGTGAACTCGCCGGTGCCGCACTCGATCAGCCCGCGGAAATCGCCCGCGACCCCGACCGGCCAGTTCAGCGGCGTCGGACGCAGGCCGATCCGCTGCTCGATCTCATCCAGCAGCTCCAGCGGTTCCCGGCCGGGGCGGTCCCACTTGTTGACGAACGTGATGACCGGGATACGCCGGTTGCGGCACACGTCGAACAGCTTCAGCGTCTGCGGCTCAAGGCCCTTGGCCGAGTCCAGCAGCATGATCGCGCAGTCGACGGCCTCCAGCACCCGGTAGGTGTCCTCGGAGAAGTCGGCGTGGCCCGGGGTGTCCAGCAGGTTCAGCACCATGCCGCCGTAATCGAAGCGCAGCGCCGCCGAGGTGATGGAGATACCCCGGTCCCGCTCCATGCCCATCCAGTCCGAGGTCACCCCGCGGCGGCCCGCCTTGCCGTGCACGGCGCCGGCCTGGGTGATCGCCGATGCGTGCAGCGCCAGCGCTTCGGTGAGCGTCGACTTCCCGGCGTCCGGATGACTGATCACCGCGAACGCACGCCGCCGCCCGGCCTCGGCGATTACCTCCGGCCCGGCCGGGCCGCCTGTATGCGGGCGTGCCTCGCTTGCGTCGCCGGCGCGCACGTTCGCCTCGTCAATCACGGTCACTTCGGGCTGGTCTCCTTTTCAGCGCCGGCATCGCTTTTCAAGGCCGGCAGCGCGCAGCAGGGCACCCGCGCGAGTTTAGTGTCACGCAGCCATAACACGGGAATGCGCTCTTCCCATCCATCCCCTTCCGCCGTGCGGCCGGTCCCGGAAAAGTCCTGTTCAGGATGATGATGACCTGGCCGGTCTCGGCGGCGCGGGCGGCTGGGCGGGTGGGACCGTGCTCATCCTTCGTTCGGTTGGCCTTCGCGCAAGCCGCCCTGAGCACCCCCGGGTGGGCCCGGAGGCCAGCCGCAAGCGGGCGAACCTAACTCAGGAGTAACATAGCCCACCAAGCTCCAGGACCGCACACCGAGGGAGTAAGGCGGCGATGGCGGACAGCGACCACAAGATCCTCGATCCCGGGGCCGGCCCGCTGATCGCGGTGCGGCTGAACATCGTCACCCGCAAGACCCTCGGCGGGCTGCAGACCGACCTGTCCGGGCGGGTACTGGCTGATTCCGGCGAACCGATCCCGGGCCTGTTCGCCGCGGGTGAGGTGGCCGGATTCGGCGGGGGCGGAACGCACGGCTACCGCTCGCTGGAGGGTACCTTCCTCGGCGGCTGCCTGTTCTCTGGCCGTCAGGCGGGCCGCGCCGCCGCCCGCGAGACGGCGTCATAGACCGCCCGCAGCGCTCCGCGAATGCGGGCTGTCAGCCCGCTTCCCCGTGCTGGCGCTGGATCAGGGCCACGATGTCGTCGGCGTCCAGATCCGCGAGAGCACGCCGCAGCCGGGCCCGGGCCACGGCCCGGCGCCGGATCATGTCCCCGGCAAGCAGGGCCACACAGCACACGCCGAAGACGGCCAGGATCCCCGCGCCGAACGCGGCGCCGCTGGCAAAAGCCGGCCAGAGGGACACGGATGGAGCGGGGTGCGGGGCGGCCACCGATGCCGTGTACAAGGCTGAATTCACTGGTCCGTCCTCCCTCTCGCTACACTCGGCTCGCTGGATCACGGCAGGTCATGGATATTCCCGTCGTCATAACGGTGATCTCATCCCATTCATTGACGCGGTAGACCCGCCGATTGTTTACCTAATTGTTCATTTTTTCGCGGATACGTCCCAAAAAATAGGGATTTTCTTCGCAGCAGGGCAGGTACCCGGCGTACCAGGCTCGGCGTCCCAGCCAGCCGGCAGGTTCGGGAGCCGTGCGGTTTCTCCTTCCGGGCGGCACGTCCTTCGCCGGGCGGGCCATCGTGACCGACGCCCTGACCAACGGGGCCAAGGTAACGCTGTTCGACCGGGGCAGGACCGGAATGGACCTGACACTCCCCGCCGTTCGCCGGCCGGGATACCGGGGAGTTGGACGAGGAGACCTACGGCCCGCTCAAAGTC
>JBEKCN010000725.1:0-3339 GCA_050014855.1 Streptosporangiaceae bacterium
CGGGCCGGCCAGCGGGCCGGCCGCACAGTCGCGCGGGCCTGCCGCCCCGGCCGCCCCGGCCAGCGTGCCGCCCGCGAGGCCGTCCGAGCCGTGACCGGCATGCAGGTCATCGCGACCGCCGGGCACGTCGATCACGGCAAGTCGACGCTGGTGCGGGTGCTGACCGGGATGGAACCGGACCGTTGGGAGGAAGAACGCCGCCGCGGTCTGACCATCGACCTGGGCTTCGCCTGGACGGACCTGCCTGGGAGTCGGCTGGCGTTCGTTGACGTGCGCGGGCACGAGCGGTTCGTGCCCAACATGCTGGCCGGGCTCGGGCCGGTTCCGGCCGTGCTCATGGTGGTAGCGGCGGACGGGGGCTGGATGCCCCAGTCGGCCGAGCACCTCGCCGCCATCGACGCACTGGGCATCTCCCGCGGGCTGCTCGTCGTGACCCGCGCGGACCTGGCCGATCCCGGGCCGGCGCTGCGCCGCGCCAGCGCCGAGATCGCCGCCACTAGCCTTGGCGCGGTGGAGGCGGTCGCGGTGAGCGCGGTCACCGGGGCCGGCCTGCCCGAACTGCGGGCCGCGCTGGCCCGGCTGGCTTCCGGGCTGCCCGAGCCCGACCCGGGGGCGCCGGTCCGGCTCTGGGTGGACCGTGCGTTCAGCGTCAAGGGCAGCGGCACGGTGGTCACCGGTACGCTCCCGGCCGGCACGGTCCGGGCCGGGGATGAGCTGCTGCTGACCCCGGGCCTGCGGCCGGTGCGGGTCCGGGCGATCGAATCGATGGGGCAGCCCGCGGGCCAGGTGCACGGCGTGGCGCGGGTCGCGCTCAACCTGCGCGGCGTGGCCCGCGACATCCCCGCCCGCGGTATGGCGCTGGTTACCCCGGGCCGGTGGACGCTGACCAGCATCGTCGACGTCCGGTACGTGCCGCCGGCCGCTGGCCCGCAGGAGGCGCCCCGGCTGCCGCGCGAGCTGGCCGTGCACGTGGGCTCGGCCCGGACCATGGCCGGGGTCCGCGTGCTCGGCCTGGCGGGCGGCGCGGCCCTGGCCGTCCGCCTCGCCTTGCGTGACCCACTGCCGCTGCACGTGGGGGACCGGGTGCTGCTGCGCGACCCGGGCGCGGCGGCCCTGCTCATCCTGGGCGCCACGGTGCTGGATGCGGCCCCGCCGCCGCTGGGCGGGCGGGGCGCCGCCGCGGCTGCCGCGCGGGAGCTGGCGCGCTGGCCCGACCCGCCCCGGCCGGCGGACCTGCTGCGGCGGCACGGCCTGCTGCGCACCGGAGCGCTGGCCGCGATGGGGGTGACCGGAGCCCCGGAACCGGTCGTGGCCGACTGGTCCGCCGATCCCGCGTACTGGTCCGCCGCCCGGGAACGGCTGGTCACGGCGGTCGGCGAGCACGCGGCTAAGGATCCGCTGGCGCTGGGCCTGACCGTCGAGGCGGCCCGCGCCGCCCTCGGCCTGCCCGACCGTCGGCTGGCCGAGGCCCTGGCCGGTACGGCCCCGTCGGTCGTGCTGCGCGAGGGATACCTGCGTCCCGCCGCATCCGGCGAGCGCCTCGCCGGGTCGAGCGCCCGGCAAGGCTCGCTGGGCAAAAACGGCGACGCCAGCCCGGTTCCGGAGCCGCTGCTGCGTGCGGTGCGCGCCGTCCGCCAGGAGCTGGCCGGCGACCCGTTCCGCGCCCCCGAGGCGGAGCGGCTCCGCGAGCTCGGCCTGGACGCCCGGTCCATCGCCGCGGCGGCGCGGGCCGGGCTGCTGCTGCGGATCAGCGAGCAGCTGGTGCTGGCCCCGGGCGCCGACGCGGACGCGGCCACGGTGCTGGCCAGGCTGCCGCAGCCGTTCACCACGGCCGAGGCCCGCAAGGCCCTCGGCACGACCCGGCGGGTGGCCATCCCGCTGCTGGAGTTCCTGGACCGGGCCCGGATCACCGAACGGCTGCCGGACGACCGCCGCCGCCTGCGGCCCCGCTGACCGGCTCGCGGATACCGACCAGCCCGCAGGCACACACCAGCCCGCAGGCACACACCAGCCCGCAGGCACACACCAGCCCGCGGACCCGCTGATCATCCTGCGCCGGCGCTGATCAGGAGGCCAGCCACACGGCCGTGTCCGGCGGCAACTTGCCGTCGGTGACCGGGTCGCTGGCCAGCAGGATCCACGCGTGCTTGGGCATCGGGGCCGCCGCCGGGCCGAGGTTCATCGCGAAGACGAACCCGGGCTCGCGGGTGAAGCACAACGTGCCCGGCGCCGTCTCGAGCCATGTCATGAGCGGGCCGTCCGGGCCGCTGCCCCGGCCGAGCGCCGGGTGCGTACGGCGCAGCTTGAGCGCCGCCCGGTACAGGTTCAGAAACGAGCCCGGGTCGTCGATCTGCCGCGCCACGCTGTACTGGCCCCAGTAGCTCGGCTGCGGCAGCCAGGGCGCCGCGTGCTCGCGGTCGCGGCTGCCGGTGGAGAAGCCGAAGGACGGCCCGGTCGAGGTCCACGGCAGCGGCACCCGGCAGCCGTCCCGGCCCGGGACCGTCCCGCCGGAGCGCCGGAACGTGGGATCCTGGCGGGCGCCGTCCGGCAGCTCGACGACCTCGGGCAGGCCGAGCTCGTCACCCTGGTAGATGTACGCCGAGCCGGGCAGCGCGAGGCTCAGCAGCGCCGCGGCGCGGGCCCGGCGGACGCCGACGCGCAGCTGCGGATCACCCACCCGGGGCAGCCCAAACGACTCGTTCGGCTCGCCGCCCAGGCCAAGGGCGTACCGGCTGACCGGCCGGGCCACGTCGTGGTTGCCGATCACCCAGGGCGCGCGGTCACCGCCGGCCAGGGACTGGATCGCGTCGACGGCGCCGCGCATCGCGGCGGCGTCCCAGCTGGCCAGGATGAGCTGGAAGTTGAAGACCTGGGGCAGCCCGGTCTCGGCCAGGTAGGGGGCCAGGGTCCCGGGGGAGTCGTACCAGACTTCCCCGACCGCGGTCCGCGGGCCGGGGAACTCTCCGGGCACGTAGGAGTCCAGGATGGTCCGCCACAGCCGGTACAGCTCGTGCAGCTCAGCGCGGTGGTAGTAGGCGGACGGGGCGTGCGGGGCAGGCAGGCTGGTGAGGTCGGCAAGGTTGGGGTCCTTGAACAGCCCATGCGCGACGTCGATGCGCAGGCCTGCCGCGCGGCGGCCGAGCCAGAACCGGATGATGTCCTCGAAGTAGCTGTTGACCGCGGGGTTGCGCCAGTTCCAGTCGGGCTGGCCCCGGTCGAACAGGTGCAGGTACCACTGGCCAGGCCGGCCGTCCGGCTCGGTGACCCGGGTCCATGCCGGGCCGTGGAAGACCGACTGCCAGTTGTTCGGCGGCTCGGCGCCGTCCGGGCCGCGGCCGT
>JBEKCN010000726.1:0-3338 GCA_050014855.1 Streptosporangiaceae bacterium
CACGTTGGTGACCGCCTGGTTGACCGCCGACTGCTGCGCCGAGACCGTACCGCTCTTGGCGTGGAAGACGATCTGCCCCCCGAAGCCGCCCTGCTGCGGGAACGTGCTGTTCAGCACGTCAAGGCCGACCGCGGAGTCACTGCCCGATACCGTGTAGTTGTTGACGTACTCACCGCCGAACGCCTTAACGGTGGCGAGCAGGCCGCCGAGGATGACCAGCCAGGCGATGATGACGACCCAGTGCCGCCGCGCGGCGAAGCCGCCTAGTCGCTCTAGCAAGTTGTTCATGGTCGCTGGCCCCCGCGCATCAATGGTCGAGGCGGCTTCGGCGGCAGATGCACCTAGGGCTGCATTATTACCGGAACCTCAGCGTCGATCGTCCTGGCTTTGCCCGGTCGGCGCGCGTGACCGTCTCAGCTGTTACCAGGCCAGTCATGCCCGGATGCTTCGCGGCGGAAACAGCCAAGTACCGGAACGTCATCACCCAGACCGATCGCATAGCCTCCGCGTCCCCGTCTTGCCGCTGGTACGGGCCGGGTAACGTCCGGACTCGGTGGAAGGGCAGCCGGCTAGGGCGACTGGCAGTGGCAGACTCCTATCCATGACTTACGTTGCCGCTCCTGACCGGTATGAGCAGATGCCCTACCGCCGCTGCGGGCGCAGCGGCATCGACCTGCCCGAGGTCTCCCTGGGGCTGTGGCAGAACTTCGGTGATGACCGTCCGCTGGAGGTTCAGCGCGCCATCCTGCGCCGCGCGTTCGACCTTGGCGTGACGCACTTTGACCTGGCCAACAACTACGGACCGCCTTACGGCTCTTCGGAGATCAATTTCGGCCGGCTGATGAAGGAGGACTTCCGGCCGTACCGTGACGAGCTGATCATCTCCACCAAGGCCGGCTACGACATGTGGCCCGGCCCGTACGGCGACCACGGCTCACGCAAGTACCTGCTGGCCAGTCTGGACCAGTCGCTGGCCCGGATGGGCCTGGACTACGTGGACATCTTCTACAGCCACCGTTTCGACCCGGATACGCCGATGGAGGAGACCATGGGCGCCCTCCACACGGCGGTCCAGTCGGGCCGGGCCCTGTACGCCGGGATCTCCTCCTATTCGGCCGCACGGGCCGCGGAAGCGGCCACCATCATGCGCGCGCTCGGCACGCCGCTGCTCATCCACCAGCCGTCCTACTCGATGCTCAACCGGTGGATCGAGCACGGCCTGCTCGACGTGCTGGAGCGCGAGGGCATGGGCTGCATCGCGTTCTCACCGCTCGCGCAGGGCGTGCTCACCGGGAAGTACCTGAACGGCGTGCCGGAGGGCTCGCGGGCGACCCAGCGCGGCTCGCTGACCTCCGACCAGCTGAGCGAGGAGACGCTGCGGCACGTCCAGGCGCTGGCCGAGGTGGCCCGCGGCCGCGGGCAGACCCTGGCCCAGATGGCGATCTCCTGGGTGCTGCGGGACAAGCGGGTGACGTCGGCCCTGATCGGCGCCAGCAGCGTGACCCAGCTGGAGGAGAACCTGGCTGCCACGGCGAAGACGGAGTTCAGCGCGGAGGAGATCGCGGAGATCGACCGGAACGCCGTGGACGCCGGCATCAACATCTGGGCCGCGTCCAGCGCCGGCTAGCTGACGGCCTGCGGAAGCGGAACAGGTGCCCGGGTCGTAGGCCGCCTTGACCTGGGACGAAAAGCCAGGCGCCGCCGGTGTGGCTCGTTGATGACTTGGACAGCCGATTGGGCGCTTTGGTTCTGTTACCCATGGACGGGGCGGATTGGTCCTGTTGCGGGGCCATGGCGGGGATGGGCGGGATGGCCGGGCGCGGGCGATAAAAAACTTGCGTTCCACCGGCGAGCTTCATATGGTTGAGTCACTCAACGGTTGAGTTGCTCAATGATTTACCGGAAGGCCGCGGCGGAACGCGGGGCGGCGGAAATGTCACCCCCTCGTGCGATGCTTCGGCATAAGAGGAGGACGCGTGTCAGAGGGGCCGCGCGAGGACGAACTGAACCTCTGCATCATGGAGGCTCTGTCCGAAGTCGTGAAGCAGGCCGCCACCCTTGGCCAGGGGCTGGCCCAGCTTTTCGGCCTTTCCGTCAGCGACCTCGTGGGCCTGATCAAGCTGAAGGAGCCGATGAGCATGAAGGAAATGGGGCAGCGCATGCACTGTGATCCGTCCTTTGTGACCATGGTCACCAACGGCCTGGAGAAGCGCGGGCTGGCTCGCCGTGAAACGAGCGAGCGCGACCGGCGGGTCAAGAACGTCACCCTCACCGCCGAGGGCGCTTCCATGCGGGAACGGCTGGAGAAGGAATTCGCGAGCAAGGTGCCGTGGGCCGAGGCCCTCAGCGTCCCCGAGCGCGAGTGCCTGCTGACGATGCTGCGCAAGATGTGCGCAGCGACCAGCCCGGCCGAGCCCGACCGGGGAGACGAATGGCGAGTCACCGCCGACGAGCCCGTCACGACGGGAGGCGACCCTGCCACTGATCACTGACCGGGACGGAAATATCTCCGGCCAGCCACTTCTTAAAGGTGAGCAGAGGCCCGACGGTTCCGGTCCCGCTTCGCGATAACCGTTCGCCAGGGGTGTCACATCTGGCGGCCGTAAAGCGTCAAGTATTCGTACAGCGTCAACTATTCGTACAGCGTTAACAAATCGGGGATTCCGCTTCGGATGCATCATCGTGCCGGGCACGGCGTGCCACGGCCTTAGTGAAGTGCGCCCTGAGCACGACACGCATCTTCAGCCAAGGGAGAAGAGACTTGTCCGCCACCTCACGCGACACCGGGCGAGAGGCGATCCGGACCGACCCGCCGCCCGGCGAGCCGGCCCCGAGCCTAGCCGTCGAGGCAGTCGAGGAAAACATCCAGAGCCGGGACGTCCCGGCCGAAACCGCGGGTGCCCAGCGCCCGAAGCATCTGGGCCTGGCCCTGGTCGTCATCGCGACGGCCCAGCTCATGGTGGTGCTCGACGCGACCATCGTAAACGTGGCGCTGCCCCACATCCAGACCGCCCTTGGCTTCTCCGGGGACAACCTCGAGTGGGTTATCAACGCGTACGCGCTCGCCTTCGGCGGGCTGCTGCTGCTCGGCGGGCGTTCGGGGGACCTGCTCGGGCGGCGCCGCGTCTTCATCTTCGGCATCCTGCTGTTCTCGGTGGCGTCGCTGGCCGGCGGGTTCGCGACCACGCAGGCATGGCTGCTCGGCGCGCGGGTGGTGCAGGGCATAGGCGCGGCCTTCGCCGCACCGACCGCACTGTCGCTGGTCGCGGTCACGTTCCCGGAGGGCCGGGAGCGCAACCGGGCGATGGGCGTCTACGCGGCCATGAGCGTGGCCGGCG
>JBEKCN010000727.1:0-3331 GCA_050014855.1 Streptosporangiaceae bacterium
GCACGCAGGTGGTGGGCCTGGAGGCTGGTGACCGCCTCAGGGCGGTCATGGTGCGCTCCGGGGACAGCACCGAACCGGCGCGGTTGCCGGCGGATGCCTTTTTCATCTGCATCGGCGGCACCCCCCGCACCGACGGCGCCGCAGGGATCGGGCTGGTCACCAACACGGCCGGGTACCTGGTGACCGGCAGCGATGGCGCCAGTGATCCGGGCGGCCGCTGGCCACTGCCCAGGGAGCCGCTGCCGCTGGAGACCAACCGGCCTGGCGCGTTCGCCGCAGGGGACGTGCGCTGCGGGTCGGTCAAACGCTGCGCAGCCGCCATCGGCGAAGGATCAATGGCCGTGGCGCTCGTCCACCGGCGGCTGGCGGAGGCGGGCGGTGACTGAGCCGCCCGCGGTGGCGAGTCCGGACGCCGCGGTGTCCCCGGAGTTCGCTGAACTCGCCTCCGACGAGCGGATCGCCACAGCCGCAGCGGCGCTCGAACGCAACGGCATCCGGCCGCTCCGCGCCGCCACAGGGGCCGACGCGCGGGGCCTGGTCGACTCCCTCCTCACCGGCGGCGCCGAGGTATACAACAACACCTCCCAGACACTCGAAGCCATCGGCGTCGCCGACGACATCGAACGGTCCGGCCGCTACCAGCCACTCCGGTTGCGGCTGTACCGGATGGACCGGGAAATGCAGCACCGTGAGATGCGGACCCTGGCTGCGTCACCCGACTACGTCGTCGGCAGCGTGCACGCGCTAACCGAAGGCGGATCGCTGCTCATTGCGTCCGCCAGCGGCAGCCAGCTGGGCCCGCTCGTGTCGGGGGCGGGGCAGGTGATCCTGGTCATCGGGGCCCAGAAGATCGTCCCCGATGTCGCAACCGGGCTGCGGCGTATTTATGAATACTGCTACCCACTCGAGGATGCCCGTGCCCGGCAAGCCTACGGAGTGCCCAGCGGGGTGAACAACATCCTCATCATCAACAAGGTGATGACTCCCGACCGGGTCACCGCGATCATCGTCAAGGAGCGCCTCGGCTTCTGATCACCTTCATGGTGCCAGTGCCGCCAGCAGGGCGGGCGGGTCGTAGCCGGCGCGGTGCACCGCGCCGTCGATGAACAGGGCCGGCGTGCCGAGCACCTGGCCCGAGGCCAGGCCGCTGTCGACGTCGCGCTGGATCCGCTCCAGCACGGTCCTGCTGGCCCGGTCGCGGTCGAATGCCGCCACGTCCAGCCCGAGCTGGGCGGCGTACCCGCGCAGGTGGCCGTCCTCGAGCGCCTTCTGCCGGTGGAAGAGCAGCTCGTGCATGTCCCAGAACCGGCCCTGCCGTGCGGCGGCCTCAGCCGCTGCCGCCGCGGCGAGGGCGTGCGGGTGAATGCGGGTCAGCGGGAAATGCCGGAACGCGAACCGCACGTTCCTCCCAAGCTGCTGTTCGACCTGCTCGATCGCATGGAACGCCTGCCGCGAGTACGGGCACTCGTAATCGCCGTACTCGATGATCAGGCGGCCGGTGGGCGAGCCGCGGACGTGATCGACCTTCTCATCCAGCGGCGCCAGGGCCAACTGGCGGTCGTGCGGTACCGCGTCGAGGGTCATCAGCGGCCTCCTGGGTGCTGCGGGCAGATCCGGCTGGCTCGGCGGCTTAGAAGCCGACCGGCTGGCGGATGAGGACGATGTGGATGCGGCCGGGCAGTTCCTGGTGGATCTCGAGGATTTTCCCGACCTGGCTGTGCTGCCCGTAGGCGGCCTGCGCGCGGGCGTCTTCCAGCGGCAGGCTGTGCTGATAGATACGCTCATGCGCCGCTGCCAGCGTAGGCACGAGCTTCTGCGCGCCGACGACGAAGATCACATTGGCGGCGCCCCAGGCGTAAGAACTCAGCTGGCTGCCCGACGCCGAAGCGATCACCAAGGTGCCGTCCCCGGTTACCGCGTGCACGCTGCCCAGGGCGTAGTCGGTTTGGCCGCTGATCGCCTTCATCTGCTGCGCTTGGGTCGCGAAGTCGAGGGCGAACATCTTGTTCCGCGCCGACTCCCACCGGCCGCCGCCATCGTTGATCGCGTCCGCGATCCCGGTCTCGCCGAGCGTCACCGAGGTGTTGGTCATCACCGACGAGCCCTCCGGGATGCCGGCAAGCACCGCCTGGCGCGCGGCATCGAGATCACTGACGACCTCGACACTGAACCCGTGCTCCTCGAGCGCCACGACGGTCGCCTGCAGCGCGTGTTCATCCGGCAGCGTGGTAAATCGGTCAGGGACGGCAGTTGTGCTCATTTGCTAGTCCTCCTTAATGCAGATCGTGCCCGGGAACCCGGGGTCCCCGGTAGCTAGCTGGCTGATCGAGTACGCCCGAAGCTACTGGCCATCAAGGTGAGCGACCGTCACCTGGTTCTGGTGATTTTGGGCCAGTAGCCGTGGCCGCCAGGCAAGGGTGGGCGGCCACGGCCAGCGTGATGTGACTTAGCCTCAAGATCTGGCCGTTTGGTCCTTATCGGATATCCCGGTACCCCAATGGTTAGAAGCCACGGGTGAGGCGACGTCACCTGCCCGCTGCCATCACAGGTACCCACTCCCGTCATAGGGGTCAGGGTCTCGGAGGCAGGTCGGTGAGTCGCCTGGATCAGGTGACGATTGCTCACCAGCCCGGCCATGAGACTGCAAAAAGGTGTTCGGCGGCGGCGGATCCGTCGGCATCATCGCGACGCAGCTCGCGGTCGCCCGGGGGATCAAGGTGATCAGCGCGGTCGGCGAGCACGACGAAACGCTCGCCCACGAGCTGGGAGCGACGCCGGTGCGGCCCGGCGCGGGCCTGGCCAGCCGGGTCCGCGCGCTGGGCGCGGTGGACGCGGTGTTCGACGCGGCGGGCAAGGGTGTCCTCGCCGACGCGATCGCCCTGGCTGGCGGACCCAAGCGGGTCATCACCTTGTCGGACCCGGCCGCCTCTGACTTCGGCGTCGCGCTCTCCCAGCCCACCAACGACCGCGCTCCCGGTGCCCTGGATGAGACGATTGCCTTGCTGGCCGATGGCCGGCTCCGCCTGCGCGCGCATAAATCCATGCCCATGCAGCAGGCCGCCGAGGCCCACCGCCAGCTGGAAAGCGGCAACGTCCACGAGCGCATCATCCTCACCCTCGAGTAGCGCAAGCGGCAGAGCGGCGGACAGGCCAGCCGCTCGTGACATGTCGCCTGGACCTACATGGAAGCCGCGGCCAGGCCAGCCCGGCCCGGCGTGCCGGAGCCGAGACGGTCACCGGCCGGACGCCCGCCCGCGGTGCCTCCAGGCGGGCTGCCATCACCGGTCCTGCCTGCGGCCGCGGGCCCTGGCCCGCGCGGTGATCCCGTCCT
>JBEKCN010000728.1:0-3330 GCA_050014855.1 Streptosporangiaceae bacterium
GACAGGCCAGGGTGGACGACGCCCGAGGGCATCGTCGTCAGGCCGCTGTACACCCGCGCGGACACCGACGGGCTGGACTTCCTGGCCACCTACCCCGGCCTGGTCCCCTATCTGCGCGGGCCGTACCCGACGATGTACGTGAACCAGCCCTGGACGATCCGGCAGTACGCCGGGTTCTCCACCGCCGAGGAATCCAACGCGTTCTACCGGCGCAACCTCGCCGCGGGGCAGAAAGGCCTGTCGGTCGCGTTCGACCTGCCGACCCACCGCGGCTACGACAGTGATCATCCGCGGGTGACCGGCGACGTCGGCATGGCGGGCGTCGCGATTGACTCGATCTACGACATGCGGCAGCTGTTCGACGGGATCCCGCTGGACCGCATGAGCGTGTCCATGACCATGAACGGCGCCGTCCTGCCGGTGCTGGCCCTCTACGTCGTTGCCGCCGAGGAGCAGGGCGTGGCCTGCGAGCAGCTGGCCGGCACCATCCAGAACGACATCCTCAAGGAGTTCATGGTCCGCAACACCTACATCTACCCGCCCGCCCCGTCGATGCGGATCATCTCCGACATCTTCGGGTTCACCTCCCGCCGGATGCCGAAGTTCAACTCGATCTCGATCTCGGGCTACCACATCCAGGAGGCCGGAGCGACGGCTGACCTGGAGCTGGCCTACACGCTGGCCGACGGCGTCGAGTACCTGCGAGCCGGCCTCGGGTCGGGCCTGGACATCGACGCGTTCGCGCCCCGGCTGTCGTTTTTCTGGGGGATCGGCATGAACTTCTTCATGGAGGTGGCGAAGCTGCGCGCCGGCCGGCTGCTGTGGGCCAAGCTGGTCCGGCAGTTCGAGCCCAAGAACCCCAAGTCGCTGTCGCTGCGGACCCACTGCCAGACGTCGGGCTGGTCGCTGACGGCCCAGGATGTTTTCAACAACGTGGCCCGGACCTGCATCGAGGCGATGGCCGCGACCCAGGGCCACACCCAGTCCCTGCACACCAACGCTCTGGACGAGGCACTCGCGCTGCCCACGGACTTCTCGGCGCGGATCGCCCGCAACACTCAGCTGCTGCTCCAGCAGGAATCCGGCACCTGCCGGGTCATCGACCCCTGGGGCGGCAGCGCCTACGTCGAGCGGCTCACCTACGAGCTCGCCCGCCGGGCCTGGACCCATATCGAGGAGGTCGAGGCCGCCGGCGGCATGGCGCGCGCAATCGAAGAGGGCATCCCCAAGCTGCGCGTGGAGGAGGCCGCGGCCCGCACCCAGGCCCGGATCGACTCCGGTCGGCAGCCGGTCATCGGCGTCAACAAGTACCCGGTCACGGGCGACGATGACATCGATGTACTCAAGATCGACAACCGGGCCGTGCGCGCCCAGCAGCTCGACAAGCTCCGCCGGCTCCGCGAGGAACGCGACGCGCCCGCCTGCCGGGCCGCGCTCGACCGGCTGACCGCCGCCGCGGCCCGGCCAGTGAAACGGGCAGGGGAGGTGGGTGGGGGCACTGACGACGACAACCTGCTGGCCCTGGCCATCGGCGCAGCCCGCGCGAAGGCCACGGTGGGCGAGATCTCCGACGCCCTGGAGAAGGTATTCGGCCGGTACACCGGGCATATCCGTACGATCAGCGGCGTGTACCGCGAAGAGTCCGGCAACACCGCCGGAATCGAGCGGGTCCGCGCCGCGGCCGCGGCCTTCGAGCGGGCGGAGGGGCGCCGCCCGCGGATCCTGGTGGCCAAGATGGGCCAGGATGGCCATGACCGCGGCCAGAAAGTCATCGCCAGCGCGTTCGCCGATCTCGGCTTCGACGTGGACGTCGGGCCGCTGTTCCAGACGCCCGACGAGGTGGCCCGCCAGGCCATTGAGGCCGACGTCCATATCGTCGGCGTCTCCTCGCTGGCCGCCGGCCACCTATCCCTTGTGCCGGCGCTGAAGGCGGCCCTGGTCAGTGCGGACCGTGACGACATCATGGTGGTGGTCGGCGGTGTCATCCCGCCGCAGGACTTCGACGAGCTGCGCGCCGCCGGCGCAGCCGCGATCTTCTCGCCGGGTACCGTCATCCCCGATGCGGCCTACGATCTGCTGACCGAACTGGCCGCCCGGCACGGTTCCGCGGCGTGATCGGGGCCAGCTCAGCTGTATGGCCTCCCGTGGATGAGGTCGCCTGGTGACGGACTCGCCCGATGCCGCCCGCTACGCAGATCCGGTCCTGGCCGGATCCCGGTCGGGTATAGCCCGCGCCATCACGCTGGTGGAGTCGAGCCGCCCGGACCACCGGGTCCTGGCCCAGCACGTGCTGAACCGGCTGCTGCCCCATGCGGACCGGGCCCGGCGCGTCGGCATCACCGGCGTCCCCGGCGTGGGCAAGTCGACCTTCATCGACGTCCTCGGCGGCATGCTCATCGACCGGGGGCACCGCGTCGCCGTCCTCGCCGTCGACCCGTCGTCCACGCGCAGCGGCGGCAGCATCCTCGGCGACAAGACCCGCATGACCAGGCTCGCCGCCGACCCTGATGCGTTCGTGCGCCCGTCGCCCACGGCCGGCACCCTCGGCGGCGTGGCCCGGGCGACCCGGGAATCACTGGTCATCATGGCCGCCGCCGGCTACGACATCCTGCTGGTCGAGACCGTCGGCGTAGGCCAATCCGAGACCCTCGTGGCAGAGATGACCGACACCTTTCTGCTCCTTGCGCTGGCCCGCACCGGCGACCAGCTACAGGGGATCAAGAAAGGCGTCCTGGAGCTGGCCGACATCGTCGCTGTGAACAAGGCTGACGGTCCGCACGCCCAGGAGGCCCGCCGGGCCGCCCGCGAGCTGGCCGGAGCGCTGCGCCTGCTCGGCCCGCCCGGGGACGGATGGGCGGCCCCGGTCGTTACCTGCAGCGCCGTCACCGGCGACGGCGTCGCCGAGGTGTGGGACCTCGTCAACCAGCACGAGCGGACGCTCCGCAACAGCGGCGAGCTGGACCACCGGCGCCGCGACCAACGGGTCAGCTGGATGTGGTCACTAGTCCGGGACCAGCTCCTGGATCGCCTGCGCGACAGCCACGAGCTGGGCGTTATTACCCCCGGTCTGGAAGCCGAGGTCAGGGCCGGCACCCTCACTCCGGGCCTCGCCGCGCAGCAGCTCGTTGCGGCGTTCCTGCCCGATCCGGCGGTTCCTCGCGGCCGCTAGCGCCCCCTAGCCCCCTAGCCCCGGATCCCCGCACGTTCCGGTGTGCTCCCGATGGGCGCGACCGTGATGCAACTGCCACGGGCCAGGTCCAGATTGAGGAGCTGCTGAACGGAACCGCCGAGGCGGCGAGCTGCCGGGACTTATGTCCGCACGACGCCGCA
>JBEKCN010000729.1:0-3316 GCA_050014855.1 Streptosporangiaceae bacterium
TCTCGACCTCGACGGTCACGGGGAGGGCTTCCCCGGCGGTAACCGAGGCCGGCGCGTCGACACCGGTCACGGCGATGTCGGTGTAGCCCTGGCCGCTGCCGAACCAGTACGCCGGCGCGGCGTCCTGTTTGAGCCAGGCCCGGTAGCCGATGTGGATCCCTTCGGCGTAGTCCAGCGCGCCGTTCACCGGCGCGGTGGACATGACTGGCACGTCGGCCTCGGCCCCGGGCCAGGTGGTGGGCAGCCGCCCGCCCGGTTCGGCCACGCCGAGCAGCACGTCGGCGACGGCGCGGCCGAATTCCTGCCCGCCGAAGTAACCGACGAGCACCGCTGCAACCTGATCGCGCCAGGGCATCAGCACGGGGGACCCTGCGTTGACCAGGACGACTGTATGCGGGTTGGCGGCGGCGACGGCGCGGACCAGGTCGTCCTGGCGGCCGGGCAGCGTGAGTGAGGTGCGGTCGTAGCCCTCGGACTCCACCGCGGAGTTGGTGCCCACGACGACCAGCGGGACGTCAGCCTTCGCGGCCGCCTGCGCCGCGGCGGCGATGAGAGCATCGGAGCCCACGACCGCGGGCTCGGTGCCGAAGCGCAGCCACAACAATTCGGCCATCGGGCCGGCGCGGCCCGTCAGCTCGTACTCGAAGCGCAGTTCCGCCGGCGTCCCCGCGGTGAGGTTGACCTCGGCGGCGGCCGTCGGCGGGGCCATCAGCGCGGCGCCGAGGTCGGTGTGCTCGGACTCGGCGATCTCGTCGACGATGAGCTCGCCGTCGAGGTACACCTTGCCGTGGCCGACGGCGGCGAAGCCGACGCGAACCGGACCCGACTCGACCGGAGTGAAGCGTGTCGCCAGCTCCACCGTGGCCGACCGGCCGATCGGGGCGTCTCCGCCGAACCAGACCAGCGCGCTCGAGCGGCGGTCCTCGGCGAACAGCTCGCTGCCGCCGGAGTCCAGGAACCGGGCCCGCAGGCCGGGCTCGCCGGTGACCGGGTTGGTCATCTGCGCCAGCGGCAGCTCGACGACGCCTTCCTGGACGACGGCACCGCGTGAGTAGGTGATGTCCACGCCGGGCAGCGCGGCGCGCAGGCCATCCAGCGGCGAGACGGTGTACTCCGGCACGACGGTCGCGCTGCCGCCGCCCTGGGTGCGGGCGTTGGCCGCGTTGTCGCCGATCACGGCGACCGAGCGCAGCCGGGCCGGGTCCCACGGCAGCTCGCCGCGGTTCTCCAGCAGCACGGTGCCCTCGATGGCGGCGTGCCGGGCGAAGGCGATGCCGTCCTCAACCCAGGCCGGCTCGGCGGCGGACGATCCAACGAGCGCGCCGACCCGCTGCGCGAGGGTGAGGATGCGCGCCACCTTGCGGTCGATGGCGGCTTCGGGGATCTCGCCGGAGCGGACGGCCCGCACCAGGGCGTCGGCCCATGGTCCGTCCGGGCCGGGCATGACCAGGTCCTGCGAGGCCTTGGCGCTTTCCAGCGACCGGACGGCGGTCCAGTCGCTGACCACGACACCGTCGAAGCTCCACTCGCTGTTCAGCGGGGTCTCCAGCAGGTCGCTCTCGGTCGCGGTGGTGCCGTTGACCGAGTTGTACGAGCTCATCACGAGCCAGGCATGTGCCTCGGTGACGGCCTTTTCAAATGCGAGCAGGTACAGCTCGCGCAGGGCGCGGTCGCCGACCCGGACATCCACGGTGAAACGGTCGGTCTCGGAGTCGTTGGCCACGTAGTGCTTCGGTGTGGCGCCGACGCCGTTGTCCTGCACGCCATGCACGTAGGCGGCGGCGAGGTCGGCGGTAAGCACCGGGTCCTCGCTGAACGCTTCGAAATGCCGCCCGCCGAGCGGGGAGCGGTGCAAGTTGATCGTCGGGCCGAGTACCACGTCGACGCCCTTTCGGCGGGCCTCCACCGCGGCCGCGGCGCCATAGCGCCGGGCGATGTCCGGATCCCAGGAAGACGCAAGCGCGGTGGCAGACGGGAGGTTGAGCGACGGATCGCGCTCGTCCCACGTCTCACCGCGGACGCCAGACGGGCCGTCAGAGACAAGGATTCGGCGCAGTCCGATCTTCTCGATCGGCCAAGTGGTCCAGAAATCACGGCCGGTGAGCAGCTGGACCTTTTCCTCCAGGCTGAGCGCGGCGAGCGCTCCGGTGATCGCCGGATCGCTGGCGAGGGCAGTCATGAGATGGTTTCCCTGCTTTTTCCGCCAGCGGCGGCGACGGGGTTATTGCGCGTGAGAGTCATCCGCCACCTCTACGAATGCACTCAGCCGCCCGTCGGCCGAGGAGGCTCCGATGAGAACCTCGTAGCTGCCGGGGTGGACAGTCCACCCGGCCGGGCCGCTCCAGGACGCGAGGTCCGTGCTGGTCAGGGTGAACACCACGGCGCACCGTTCCCCGGCTTTCAGGTGCACGCGCTGAAAGCCCTTTAGCTGGAACGGCGGCTCCGCTGCCTGGACCGGGCACCGCAGATAGAGCTGGGCAACTTCATGGCCAGGTCGCGGCGAGTTGTTTACGATGCCAAAACTCACCTGGATCTCACCGGGTCCCGGCCGCCGGATCCTTGGGTTATCGTAACCGAACTGGGCGAGTGACAACCCGTGGCCAAACGGAAACAATGGCTGCTGGTTTTCCGCTGCGAAGAACCGGTATCCGACCAGGATGTCTTCGGTGTACGTCGCCACGCCGCCGATCCCCGGGTACTGCTCGGCCGCCTGGACCGCTCCCTGGCCGTTGTGGGCGGGGAAGGTGACGGGTAGCCGGCCGCCTGGGTCGTCATCGCCCAAACAGTACGCGGGCGAGCGCGGGAGTCTAGTCAGCATCCTCACGACTTCAACATGCCGCGACCGCCGCCCGGCTCCTCATTGAGCGCATGGACGGCCGCAGCCGCTCCGTTCTCACCTCCACCATGCCTCAGCTGATCGTCCGCAACACCACTGGGCCGCCACGGTCATAACCGCCTGATCGTCCGGGTGACAGGCGGGTCCACCGGTGAGACGGGCAAATGTCACCCGTAAGAGTTGTCTTAGCGGCCGCATGCCGTCGCAGGTGCTCCCAGCACCGTGGCGGGACCGCCCGATTCTCGACGGCGCGCAATGCGATCCTGAAGAAGCACGGGTCGATCCCGGTCCGGCTCGGCGCAGGGCCGCATACACAGCCGAACGGTTCCGTACGTTTCCGTACGGCTCTGCTAAAATGGCCTTATGACCACGATCAAGGCAGAGGAAGTCCGGATACCTCGCCTGGCGCGAGAAGCGGTGGCACGCCATGAGCATGTCCTCGTGATCAGCCACGACCGGCCCGCATTTGTCATTGTCCAC
>JBEKCN010000730.1:0-3315 GCA_050014855.1 Streptosporangiaceae bacterium
GCCAGGGTGTGATGCGGGCAGCTGATAGCCGACAGGCCCGGCAGGCCGGTGTCGTGGACCCGGACATCCCTCAAGGTGACGTTCCCGGAGTTGGTCACGTCGAAGCGGTAGTCGATCGTCTCGCCCGGAACCGAGAACGTGCTGGGAGAGGCGGACTTGACCACCGTGATGGCCGGGGACTGGATGGCCGTGATGGTCGCCTTGGACGGGCCGGAGACGACCGGCGGGCCGGTGGGCGGGTCGCCGTGGGCGGTGGCATGGTTGGTGACCGACCCGGCATCCACATCAGCGCCGGTGGTGACGTAGGTGGCGGTGCAGGTCTGCGACGCCCCGGCCGCCAGGGTGTGATGCGGGCAGCTGATAGCCGACAGGCCCGGCAGGCCGGTGTCGTGGACCCGGACATCCCTCAAGGTGACGTTCCCGGAGTTGGTCACGTCGAAGCTGTAGTCGATCGTCTCGCCCGCAACCGAGAACGTGCTGGGAGAGGCCGACTTCACCACCGTGATCGCCGGGGACTGGATGGCCGTGATGGTCGCCGAGGACGGGCCGGAGGTGATCGCCTGGCTGGCCGGGGTCTTGCCCGACGCGGTGGCCGTGTTGCTGACAGATCCGGCGTCCACGTCGGCCTGGGTAACGGTGTACGTCGCCGTGCAGGTGACCGAGGCGGCGGGCGCCAGTGCGGCCGCCCCGGCCGGGCAGGTCACGACCGGCCGGGTGCCGTGCCCGGTGAACTCGTGGTCGTTGATGGTCACCGGGGCCAGCGTCACGTTGCCGGTGTTGGTGACCAGGAAGCTGTAATGCAGCGTCTCGCCGACGGTCAGCGTCTTCTCGGCGGCCGACTTCTGGAGCGTGATCCCCGGCTTGAGCGGCGCGTTGGTGAACGTGCAGACGACATTCGGCGAGACCGCGGCCGCGGCAGCGAAGGACCGGGGGGTCGACAGGACCACATGCGTGCCGGGGAAGGGCAGGGTGATCGACGCGCCGGTACCGGAGGTCACCGGGGCATTACCGTTCGCGGTGTCGACGCAGGAATATGTCGTGGCGTAGTTCAGCAAACTGCCGCTGGCCGCGGTCTCGTGCAGCGTGTAGGTCGTGTCAGAGCGGGCGATGACCGGCCCGGCGACCTCCCGCTGGACGCCCGTCGTGTTGCCCGTCGTTGTCGTGGTGTTGCCTTCACGGATGCCGCCGCCGGTGATGCTCAGGGTGAACTGGTCGCCCGGTGCGTAGCGGGCGACAATGTCCTTGCGCAGCGACAGCGTCGGGTTCAGTGAGCACGCCGCCAGGTCGACGTTGGCGAAGGCCTGGGCGATGGAGCTGAGCGGAGTGGGGCCGGCGATGACCGCGCCGGTGTTCGGGTTGAGCTTGGTCAGGACGCTGGTGCTTCGCGGAATGCCGCTGACGTATAGGTTGCCGGAGTTGTCGAAGGCAATTCCGTTGAAGGAGTTGCTGTCGGCGAACCTATTCAGCAGGGTATCGGTCAGCGGGGCCCCGGAAGATGATCCAGTCGTCGGGATCGGGCCCTTCACGACACCGATGCCGACCTCGCTCCCATTCGAGGCCAAGACGTACATGTTGCCCGCCGAATCGAACGCAATATCGCCGTTGTTGCCGTTTTTGTTGGCGGAGCTATGTCCGGTCGGCAGGCTGAAGGTGGCGATTACGCCGGTGATACGAGTGGTGGTATTGGTGTTGAAACCGTAAACGGTGCCGGTTCCCGCCCTGCTTGCGGAGCCGGCGCTGTAGGTGACGTAATAGTAGATGCCGGTAGCCGGGTTGACGGCGCCGGCGACGAAGCTGTCGGATGCGCCCGAACTGTTGCCGGTATACCTGGTCCACGCCTGCGTACTGGTGCTGTAGCCGTGAATGACCGCGGAGTTGGCTTTCGAGGTCGTCTGGTTGACCGCATACATCCCGGTCCCGCCCTTGGTGATGCCCAGAGCGTTGGCATAGCCGCCGGAAGGCACCTTCGTGACTAGGGTCGCGGCCACGGTGGATTTGCCGACGGTGCTGGTATTCAGGGCGTAGACGGTGCCGGTCGCAGCGGGGTCGGAGCCGCGCTGGTAGGAGTAGATGGTGTCGCCGTCGCAGGACAGGGGCACGACGGCCGCGCTGTGCCGGGGATCGCGTGCCGTACTGTGCCGGGACGCCGCCGCCGTACCGTGCCGGGACGCGGCCGCCGCGCCGTGCCGGGACGCGGCCACCGTACTGTGCCGGGACGCGGCCACCGTGCCGTGCCGGGACGCGGCCACCGTGCCGTGCCGGGACGTGCCTGCCGCGCTGGCCAGGCTCACTGCGCCGGGGGCGGCGACCGAGCAGGAGGCCATGGCCACGACGAGACTTGTCGCCATCCGCGCGAGCGCGGTGCGAGGCCCCCGTGACCGGCCTGAAATCCGCCACTGACCACCAATGGTGCTTTTCATGACGCCCCCGAAATCTGACTCACGCCCCGGGCAGGTAGCTGATCGGTTACGGGATGTAACCGATCATTGCAGAAAGTAACTTAGTGGAATGGGGAGCCAGGTCAAGCCGACTTGCGGAAAGGTCTGAAGTCTTTCCGCGCGATGCGGTACGGCGCGTCAGAGCTTGCGTGCCTGAATCAGTGCCCTCGGCGACCGGGTAACCGTTCCACGTGATCAAGTGGGCCACCAGCGCGCTGGTCCAGTTCCGCCGGCACGCCTGGAACCACGCCCGGGCCCAGGACCGCAAGGGACTGAGGGACAATTGGGGACGGCACACGCCAAACGACACGCCCGGGCACTGAAGCACGCCCGGTAGGGCGCTGTGGAAGAACCCGGAAGACCTCACCGTGCGCCAGCACGCCAAGCCCGAGTGGATCACTGCCACCGATCCCGCCTCCACCGCACCTCGCTGCTCAAAGAAGGCCTCCAGCACGTCGGCGACCCCGCCGCCCTCATCGCCTTGGCCATGCTCTCCCTCGGCGGCTACCGGCCACCCCCCGCCCGATAGATGATCATGAATAACCCACGGGTGCGTCAGGAGAACCTCGTTTTGTCGGACCCTCTCGCTAGGATCGAACTAGAAATCGAATCGTAGGCCCGGGGTGCCCGGGCCGCTCGCAGCCCGAAGGTCCGGGCCGCTGGCAGGCCCGGGGTGCCCGGGCCGGCCCGCCGACCGCCTGGGGAGGTGATCTGGTCCGTGTGCACTGTTAGTGAGCCGGCCGCGCCGTCGAGCACGGTGCAGGCGCTGGCCATGGTGCGGGCCGGGCTGGGGTACCTGTCCTGCTGTGACGCCGCTGAGCTGGGCACGGCCGCTCAGGCGGAGGCGCTGATCGGGCTGGAGCAGGCCGGGGCGCAG
>JBEKCN010000731.1:0-4942 GCA_050014855.1 Streptosporangiaceae bacterium
GGAACCGGGGTGGGCAGGCCCGGGTCAGCAAAGCATCCTGCAAGCCCCAGCCTGTCCCGTGGTCACTCACTGGCCGCGCCGGACTGGAACGTTCCCCGCGCTGGCAGGCCGACGGGCGGCCGGTGAGCAGGAAGATGCCGGGCATGCGGCGGAGTAGCGCCGTTACCCGGGGGGCCGAGCGCCCTGGTGGACCCGGCGCCGACCGCCGCGCCGGGATGATCATTAAATTCGCGCCAGAGCCCCTGATTTCCCCCTGGGCGCGTACAACGATGCGACGGTGACGCGGAAGGCGATGCCGACGGTGACGACGACGTTGTCGCCGTCGACGTGGACGCGGCACGTGACGCCCCGGACGTGGCGGCCAGAGCCACGCCGGTCGCACCGGCACCGATGCCGGCCGCAAGGATTGCGGTGAAGATAAGGCGCCGGACCCGGCCGTTTGTCATGGATGCCATTTGCTCGCTCCTTTCTCCAGGCAGCATCGCGGCCGGACCTGGGCGCCAGCCGAGGCATTGCTCTCACCGACTTTGAGGAACGCGGGCCGACTGGGTGCCGGCCAGGGCAGCCCGGCGGCAGCCACCACCCGGCCGGGCCGCATGCTGGGTGCTGTGCACCCGTGACGACACCACCCCGCACGAGCGGGCATGTCCCGCCGACACCGCGGGCGGCGGCTCCCCAGGGTAGCGCCGGGCGGGATTGGTGCTTGTGGTCTGCCGTCGGGTCAGGCTCGGCCACCTGGCTGTTGGCCGGTTCAGAGGAGCCGCTGAGCCGGGGCGGAGGGACATCTGATCCAGCGCGGCCAAGCTGGTGACGTAAGACTTCGCTGACGATCAACTGGAGTGCCGTCATGACGACCAGGGGTTCATCTGCCCAGGCTCAGCTGGCCAGACGCCAGGGCATGTCCAGGCTCGCCGCCGTTACCGCGGCCGTCGGGGCGGCGAGTGTGCTGGGCGCGGCGGGGGTCGCGGTCGCGTTGCCGGGATCGACGCATCACAGCACCGCGGCGTCGAGCACGCGCACCTCCGGGACAAAAGCGAAATCGAGTGGCTCGTCGAGTAGCTCGTCTTCCTCTTCCTCTCCCTCTCCTTCCTCCTCCTCTTCTCCCTCTCCCTCCTCCTCTTCCTCCTCTTCCTCTTCGTCGGGTTCGGCGGCGGCGACCTCGGGGGGGTCGTGATGGCCGGCGCCGGGGTGCGGGAACAACCGCTGTGGGCAGCTGACTGGCGGGCGATCGGGACGGCGATCCGGCTCGTGGTCACCAGTGAGGCCGCGTTGCCGCCCGGCCGGGTGCTGCTGGAGGCCGAGCTGGCCGCGCTGGATGTCGCGTGCAGCCGGTTCCGGGAGGACTCCGAACTGGTCCGGCTGGGCGCCTCCGGCGGCCGTCCGGTGCGGGTGAGCCCGCTGCTCGCCGAGCTGGTCGCGGTGGCGCTCCAGGCCGCGGAGGCCACCGAGGGTGACGTGGACCCGACGGTGGGCGCCGCGATGGCAGCGGCCGGCTATGACCGCGACTTCGAGCTCGTGGCCTCCGAAGGACCGCGGGTGCGCCTGGTCGTGCGTCGCCTGCCGGACTGGCGCGACATTCTGCTCGACACCGACCGCGGGCTGCTCACCGTTCCGGACGGGGTGATGCTGGACCTGGGTGCGACCGCGAAGTCCTGGCTGGCCGACCATGCGGCCGCCGCGCTGGCGGCGGAGCTGGGCTGTGGCGTGCTGGTCAGCCTGGGCGGGGACATCGCGGTGGCCGGCCAGCCACCGGCCCAGGGCTGGCGGATCCGGGTGCAGGACATCACCACGCATCCGGACGCCACCTCCAGCACCACCGCGCGCCGCTGGCGGCGGGGCGGGGACGTGTTCCACCACATCCTGGACCCGCGCAGCGGGCTGCCGGCCGCGCCGGTGTGGCGAACCGTTTCGGTGACCGGCGGCACGGCAGTGGAGGCCAATGCCGCCAGCACTGCCTCGGTCATCCGCGGCGAGCGCGCACCGAAGTTCCTGGCCGAACGCGGGCTGGCGGCCCGGCTGGTGTCCGCCGGCGGGGACGTGCTCACCGTCGGCGGCTGGCCACGGGAGGTGGCCGCATGAGCCCGATCAGCTCCGGCATCGCGGTGGGCCGCCGCGCGCACCGGCTGGACGTGAGGCAAACGGCGGGCTGTTCGCTGAGCCAGGAACACTCGTCGGCCAGCCACTGTCCCGGACATCAGCCAACAGCCCGCGGATATCCCAGGCACACTTCAGATGCCCCGGCAGTGCCTGACCTACTGCGGGGGGAGGATGCCAGCAGGTCCGCCGTGACCTACGGTAAGGAGTGTGCGGGCTGCAATGCGATGGCGGCGGGCCGTGCGGGAGCACCCGTACGTGGTGGATGCTGTCATCGCTGCGGTGCTGTACGCGCTGATGCTGACGACGCCAGCCAGGGCTCCTCAGCGGACCGCGTCATTGCCGGCGGCCTACGTCGTGGCCGGGGCTGTCGTCTGCGGGGCGCTGGCGTTCCGGCGCCGCTGGCCGCTGTGGGTGCTGTGGGTCACCGTAGCGGGCGCGCTGGTGCACACGGTGCTGGAGCGCAGTGGCGCTGCCGGCACCCCGTTCCTGGTGGCCTCGTCGCTGGCCGTGTTCACCTTTGTGCTGACCAGCGGCCGGAGTGCCGGCCTGGCCGGGGGCGCGATCACGGCGCTGCTGCTGTTTTGCGCCGACGGGCTGTGGGTCCCCGGCTCGTGGTGGGACGCGGAGAATGTGGGCGTGCTGGCCTGGACCGGCATGGCCGTCGCGGCCGGTGCTGCGCTGCGCAACCGGCGCGCTTACGTGGCCGCCGTGCGGGAACGGGCGCGGCGTGCGGAGGAGGCTCGCGAGCAGGAGGCCGGGCGGCGGGTCGTCGAGGAGCGGCTGCGGATCGCCCGCGAACTGCACGACGTGGTCGCCCACCACATCGCGGTGATCCAGGTGCAGGCCGGGGTCGCGGCGCACATGCTGCACACCCAGCCGACGGCCGCTGAGGGGGCCATCGGGCACGTCCGGCGAGCGGCGGGCGAGGTGCTGGATGAGCTGGGGACGCTGCTCGGCGTGTTGCGCCAGTCCGGCGACGAGCCGGGTGGGCCGGGCAAACCGTCGGAGCCGACGCCCAGCCTGTCCCGCCTGGACGCGCTGGTGCGGTCCTTCTCAGGAGCTGGGCTGTGCGTGGATTCGGTTTCCTCGGGTCTTCCCCGTGCGCTGCCTGCCGCCGTCGACCTGACCGCTTACCGCCTGGTTCAGGAGTCGCTAACCAACGCTCACAAGCACGGGGGCGACCGGGCCCAGGTGACGCTCGCGTTCCACCCGCAGCAGCTGGCTGTCGAGGTCTGCAACGGGCCGCCGCCCGGGGTGCCGCCGCCGACGGCCGCCGCCGGGGCTGGTCACGGCCTGCTGGGGATGCAGGAACGGGTGCTGTCGGTCGGCGGCTGGCTGGAGGCTGGCCCTACGCCTGAGGGCGGCTTCCGGGTCCGCGCGCTCCTGCCGACCCCCGAGACGGACCCGGCGGCGCAGCGGTGACGATCCGGGTGCTGATCGCCGATGACCAGGCGCTCATCCGGGCCGGGTTCCGGGCGCTGGTCGACTCCGCGCCCGATCTGGAGGTGGTCGGGGAAGCCAGCGACGGGCGGCGGGCGGTGGAGCTCGCCCGTAACGCACGGGCCGACGTGGTACTGATGGACGTCCGGATGCCCGATCTTGACGGGCTGGCCGCGACCCGGCTCATTTGCGGCGATGAGAACCTGGCCGGTGTCCGGGTGCTGATCTTGACCACCTTTGAGCTCGACGAATACGTCTTCGAGGCACTGCGGGCCGGTGCCAGCGGTTTCCTGGGCAAGGGCGTCGAGCCCGGGGAACTGCTCGATGCGATCCGCACAGTCGCCGTCGGCGACGCCCTGCTGTCGCCCAAGGCGACCAAGGGGCTCATCGCCCGGTTCCTCACCGCGCCCGAGACAAGCCCCGGCACCAGCCCCCGGCAGCTGGAGGTCCTCACCGCCCGCGAGCGTGAGGTGCTCGCCCTGGTCGCCACGGGACTGTCTAACGGCGAGATCGCCGACCATCTCGTCGTTTCCCCGCTGACCGCCAAGACCCATATCAACCGGGCCATGATGAAACTCGGTGCCCGTGACCGCGCCCAGCTCGTCGTCGTCGCCTACCAGACCGGCCTGGTCCGGGCCGCAGAACCCCCCTCGCAGTAGCCAGGCAGGGCCACTGGCGTCCCGCTGATCCTCGGCACCAAACCTGACCGGTCAAGACAATTAGTGCTGTGAGCTGGCGCGGGATGTCGTACTGCCGCGACGCGGCCCGGCACCTTTGCCGGGCCACCAAGGATGAGGGCTCGCCGTGCCGCTGCCGCCGCAGCCCGGCGGCATCGGTACTGCATCGGCAGTAGCCCGCAATGACACCCGCAGGACGACGCCGCGCCCTTTGACTATCGGCATGCTTGGCATAACGACCAGCCCGTCGTGCGTTGGGGGTCCATCCTTTCCACGACCTGGATACGGCGAAAGGACACGTTGATGACTGTTATCCGCGAATTTCGCTAACGCCTTGGCATGCGAAAACAGCGGCGGACAATCTGGCCTCCACCGACGGCCCGAGCTACGGCATCCGCCCGGCGGCAGACCCGGAGCAACACCGGGTCAACGTCGGCCTGGCGGCCCGACCAAGTCCTCGTCCCTATTCACCAATTAGTCCCCGTCCTACTCACCAATTAGGGAGTATCGATGTTCAAGCGCTGGATCGCCGTCATTGTCCCGACACTCGCCCTCGCGCTCACCGCAACCTCCGCGTCCGCGAGCACTACACGCTGCACCTCGCGCGTCCCTTCCGGAAAGTACCAGACAACTATCGACGAGCCTGCGAGTCTGCAGGGCGTGTGGACGATCGACTTCAACGATGGGACCGACACGGACTACCTCAACGGTACGGAAGTCGCCAGCGG
>JBEKCN010000732.1:0-3313 GCA_050014855.1 Streptosporangiaceae bacterium
GTCCGCCCCGACCACGTCGGCGGCGAAGGCGACGGGCCGGCCGAGCAGCTCGCCGAGCCGCGCCGCGACCAGCCGCAGGGACGGGCCGCCCGCGGCCCGTTCCGCATAGTCCGCGCCCTTGGGCCGGCCCAGGTGCGCCACGATGACCACTCGGGCCCCGCGGTCGATGAGCTTCTGGATCGTCGGCAGGCTCGCCCGGATCCGGCCGTCGTCGGTGATGCGCGGATGCTCGGGATCGGACAGGTCCAGCGGTACGTTCAGGTCAGACCGCAGCAGTACCCGGCGGCCGCTGACCGGGAGGTCCCCGATGCTCTTCATCGCTACGACAGCCGGGCCGCGATGAGGGCCGTCAGGTCGGCCAGCCGGGCGGAGTAGCCCCACTCGTTGTCGTACCAGCCGAGGATCTTCACCTGGTCGCCGAACGTCATGGTCAGCGAGGCGTCGAAGGTGCAGGAGGCCGGCGAGCCGACGATGTCGGAGGAGACGATGGCGTCCTCGGTGTAGTACAGGACCCCCTTGAGCGGGCCCTCGGCGGCCGCGCGGAAGGCCGCGTTGACCTCGTCCTTGGTCGCCTCGCGGTTGAGCTGGACGACCAGGTCGACGAGCGAGCCGTCCGGCACCGGCACGCGCAGCGCCATGCCGTCCAGCTTGCCCTTGAGCTCCGGCAGCACCAGCGCGGTGGCCTTGGCGGCGCCCGTGGTGGTCGGGATGATGTTCACCGCCGCGGCGCGGGCCCGGCGCAGGTCCTTGTGCGGGAAGTCCAGGATGACCTGGTCGTTGGTGTAGGCGTGCACCGTCGTCATCAGGCCCTTGACGATGCCGAAGTTTTCCAGCAGCACCTTCGCCATCGGCGCGACGCAGTTGGTCGTGCAGGAGGCGTTGGAGATGATGTGGTGGTTCGCGGGGTCATAGTCGCTGTCGTTCACGCCCAGGACGACCGTCAGGTCCTCTTCCTTGGCCGGCGCGGAGATGATGACCTTCTTGGCGCCGGCGTCGAGGTGGTTACGCGCGTCGGAGGCCTTGGTGAAGCGGCCGGTCGACTCGAGCACGATGTCGACGCCGAGGTCCTTCCACGGCAGCTTGGCCGGATCACGCTCGGCCAGCACCTTGATGGACTGGCCGCCGACACGGATGGCGTCGGCGGAGACGGACACGTCCAGCGGGAGCGTGCCCAGCACGGTGTCGTACTTCAGCAGGTGCGCCAGCGTGGCCGGGTCAGTCAGGTCGTTGGCCGCGACAATCTCGATTTCGCCTGGGGGAATGCGGCCCGCCATGCCGATGGCCTCGGCGTTGGCGGCGCGCCAGTAATTACGGCCGATCCGGCCAAATCCGTTAATGCCCACGCGGGTAGTCACAGCACCAATCTCCTCGTTATCGCTGTGTGTTCTTTGGCCGATTTAAGACCGCCGGCCAGCGGTGCCCAAGAGTCTTACGTCCCTCAACAGCCTATCGAACGCCGTCCCCGGGGATCCCCCCGAGACGGTGATCGATCCAGCGCCCCGGCCCTGTTCCGGGCGGAACGCGGCAGCCAAACGCCACTTATGGTCTAGACCATTACGAGAATCGATGCCCAGTGCTGGCCCGGGGGGCGACCCCCCGGAACCCCCAGAATGCGCTCCGCGCCCCGCGGCGGTACCCGACGAACCCGGCTATCACCAGCGCCTATGGGGTAGGCCGGCTCGCCACGGGCCACCACACCGGGCACGATATCGCCATCCTGGTCATCGGGCTCGGCGCCGGAGCGTTCGTCACCGTCGCCGCGGTGCGGCGTCACCGACGGCGCACGGTCCGGCCTGTTCGTGCCCCGCCAGGCGGCCGTCAGACGATCCCTCCTGACCGGGTGATCACCAAGCGCCGGTAACCGCCGCGGCCACCCGCGCCGCGCGTGGACGTCCAGGCCGATGTGAACTCGTCCTGGTGGAACAGGTGCGCTTTCCACTGCCGCCACGCGGACCTGGCCGGTGGCGGCGGGTCAGATCGTCCTGTCGCCACCCAAGTCTTGCGGGGGATTCGCTCAGAACACTTCCGAAATCATGCAGCGGACTGATCCGCCGCCGTAGGTCTCAATGGTCTCCACATCGCCGACCAGGATCTTGCTGGACTTTTCAATCTCCGCCTTCTGGTCGTCCGTCAGCGTTTTGGAGGTTGAGCGGGTCATCACGGTGTAGCGCTTGCCACCCGAGCCTTCGAGTTCGATCTCGTTGCCGGCGAAGTTGTCGATCTCCCTCTCGGAGGCGTCGATAATCTGCTTGCCGCTTTCGGTGAGCTCATCGACCACCGTCTGGCGTTCGGCCGGATTGTCGATCGAAGACAGGCACACCACCGCAAACTTCTCTCCCATCGCCATCATCACGTTGGTGTGGTAGATCGCGACCCGCTTTTCGCGGTAGCTCTGGAAGCCATGGAAGGGCACTGGCTTGAAGCCGAAGTCCGAGCAGAACTGGCGGAACAGCCCCTCGTCGGCGCGCTCGGACAGGCAACAGTAGGCCTTCTTGCTGGCGCGGTCGAGCACCATGGCGCCGGTTCCCTCTAGATAGCGCTTGTCCTTCTCGTGCTTGGTGTAGTCGTAAATCTCCAAGGTGTCCTTGCCGACAATTTCCACCAGGCTGCCCAGGAACTTCGTGCGCTCATGGCGACGGTCCTCGGCGAACATCGGGCACAGCACCAACTTGCCGTCTTCGAGCGAGACGAACCAGTTGTTGGGGAAGATGCTGTCAGGTGTGGCGAATACCGAGTCGTCGTCCTGGATCACATGCACGGTGATGCCTTCGCCGCGCAGCTTGTCGACAAAGCCATCGAACTCGATGAGGGCCTTTGCTTCGACGATATCGTGCTTTTCACCGAGGTCATCCTGGAAGAAGTCATTGGCAGCAGTCTGGGTGTTGAAGCAGAACGCGATCGGACGCACCATGACTATGGAGTTGGTGATCTGCTTGGCCATATTCCTTGCTCGTTTCCTGGCTCGGCTCGGGCGCCACGGGTCAGCGTCGTTTCGCAGATTACCTGGCCAGAGATGGAATCAAGGCCGCTGTCCATGCCGGTTTCGGTCATGATCTCGGCGCCCAAGTCGATTTTTAGTGTCGTGGAAGGAGGTCAGTCCCCCACGTGCACGGCCCTGAAGGGGCCACTTCCTTCTGGGCGAGGTCCCGGATGGAGCTAGGGACCTTGGTCCTCTGGCTCGGCAAGAGCGACATAAATAAGCTCATTGGCGAGCGGGCCCGCGCGGGTTAGGGGTAACCGCCTCTAGTAGCCCGAAGGCAACCGTTTGCGCGCCTATGTCCGTTGGGTCATGGCCTGGGGTGGTTTCGAGGGT
>JBEKCN010000733.1:0-3674 GCA_050014855.1 Streptosporangiaceae bacterium
CTCTGAACCGGCCAGCAGCCAGGTGGCCGAGCCTGACCCGACGGCAGACCACAAGCACCAATCCCGCCCGGCGCTACCCTGGGCAGCCGCCGCCCGCGGTGCCGGCGGGACATGCCCGCTGGTGCGGGGTGGTGTCGTCACGGGTGCACAGCACCCATCACGCGGACCGGCCGGGTGGTGGCTGCCGCCGGGCTGCCCTGGGCAGCACCCAGTCGGCCCGCGTTCCTCAAAGTCGGTGAGGGCAATGCCTCGGCTGTCACCCAGATCTGGCCGCGATGCTGCCTGGAGAAAGGAGCGAGCAAATGGCATCCTGGCGCGGCGGTCGGCGCCGGGTCCACCAGGGCGCTCGGCCGCCCGGGTAACGGCGCTACTCCGCCGCATGCCCCGGCATCTTCCTGCTCATCGGCCGCCCGTCGGCCTGCCAGCGCGGGGAACGTTCCAGTCCGGCGCGGCCAGTGAGTGACCACGGGACAGGCTGGGGCTTGCAGGATGCTTTGCTGACCCGGGCCTGCCCACCCCGGTTCCCTGGCCCGGCTGACAGCCGCCCCCGACCGTCCGGATGGCCGGCCTGGCAGATCGACGGTGAAGGTTGTCCGGCCTGGCTGGCTGGACAGGGTGACGCGGCCGTGGTGTGCGGTGACGATACCGTGGACAATGGCCAGTCCGAGGCCGGTGTTTCCGCCGGCGTGGGTGCGGGCGGTGTCGCCCCGGGTGAATCGTTCGAAGATCGTGGGCTGCAGCTGGGCGGAGATGCCCGGTCCGTCGTCGGTAACGGTCATGGTGACCAGGCCGTCCTGGCCGCTTTTCAGCTTGACGGTCACCGTGCTGCCGGGCGGGGTGTGGGTACGCGCGTTGGCAAGCAGGTTGGCGAGCACCTGGTACAGCCGGTCCTCGTCACCCCGGAGGGTGACCGGCTGGCCGGGCAGGTCGAGGTTCCACTGGTGGGCGGGACCGGCTACCCGCGCGTCGTTGGTGGCCTCGAGCGCCAGCCGGGTGAGGTCGACCGGCTCGTCGGCGAGTGCACGGCCGGCGTCGAGCCGGGCGAGCAGCAGCAGTTCATCGACCAGCCGGCCCATCCGCTGCGCCGCGGCCTGCACGCGGCGCAGCGCGTTGCCAGAGTTCTCCGGGGCGCGCAGGCCGAGTTCGGCGTACCCGCGGACGCTGGCGATCGGGGTGCGCAGCTCGTGGCTTGCGTCGGCGATGAACTGGCGCAGCTGATTTTCGCTGGCCTGCCGGCGGTCGAGCGCGTTTTCTACGTGGCCAAGCATCCGGTTGAACGCCGAGCCGAACTGGCCGACTTCGGTCCTGGGGTCAGCGTCGGGCACCCGGTGGGACAGGTCCACGTCTCCGCTGGCCAGCGGAAGCCGGGTGACCTCGTTGGCCGTGGTGGTGACCTTGCGCAGCGGGCGCAAGGACAGGCGGACGACGCCGACGACGGCCAGCCCGGTCACCAGCAGCGCGCCACCGAAGACCTCCATCTCGATGCGTTCCAGGCGGGTGATCGTGGAGTTCAGCTCGGCCAGGGGCAGCCCGGTTATGTGCACGTCGGCATCATGGCCGGGGATGGCAATGAGCCGGTACTCGCCGAGGCCGGGCAGCGTGCGCGTATAGGGCTGGCGGTTTACGGGCAGGCGCAGCAGGATCCGCCTGGCAGCGGAGGACAGCGGGACCTTCTTCGCTCCGGACCGCGTTTCCTCGTCGGTGCCGAGCAGCCGTCCGCCGGAGATCCAGGCGCCCAGCGCGCCGGCGGCGCCGACAGGGCCACGGCTGCCGAAGCCGTCTGGGCCACTGCGGCCGCGTGCCTGCGACTCGATGAAGAATGCCAGCTGCTGATTCTGGGGTAGCTGGGAGTCGAGCTGGCCGAGCAGGAAGCTATTCAGCGCGAAGACGGTGGCTGTCCCCACCGCCACGCAGCTGGCCAGGAAGAGCAGCAGGACGCCGAGGACCAGCCGGGCGCGCAGCGTCCGGCCGGCCCACCATCGCCGCCACCTGGTCACCGGGTCGCCGACTTGAGCACGTAGCCGACGCCGCGGACGGTGTGGATCAGCGGCTCGCCGCCGGCGTCGATCTTCTTGCGCAGGTAGCTGATGTACAGCTCGACGACGTGGGCCTGGCCGCCGAAGTCGTAGTTCCAGACGCGGTCCAGGATCTGGGCTTTGGACAGCACCCGGCGCGGGTTGCGCATCAGGAAGCGCAGCAGCTCGAACTCGGTGGCCGTCAGCTCGATAAGCGTGCCGGCCCGGCGCACCTTCCGGGCATCCTCGTCCATCGTCAGGTCGCCCACGGCCAGCTCAGCGTCGCCGCGCCCACGGGCGATCTCGGCCCGGCGCAGCAGCCCGCGCAGCCGGGCAAGCACCTCCTGCAGGCTGAAGGGCTTGGTGACGTAGTCGTCGCCGCCGGCCGTGATGCCGGCGATCCGGTCCTCAACCGAGTCACGAGCGGTGAGGAACAGCACGCACATGCGGGGCAGCTCAGTGCGCAGCCGGCGCAGCACCTCCAGGCCGCCGAGGTCGGGGAGCACGACATCCAGCACCACAGCATCCGGCCGGAACTCGCGTCCGGTGCGCACAGCGCTCAGCCCGTCGCCGGCGGTCCGGACCTCCCAGCCCTCATAGCGCAGCACGCTGGCCATCAGCTCGGCCAGGCAGGGCTCGTCATCGACGACCATGACCCGGACGGCCGAGCCGTCGGGACGCCGGTCTGTCCGGTCGGCCCGGGCGGCGCAGGTAGCGGGTTTCGCTGCGTCGCTCATGTGTTCTGCCTGCCCCGCCGGTCTGTGTGACCGCTAGGAGCGCGCGCTGCGGCTGCTTTGAGGCTGACCCGGGAGTCGGTGAGCATGAGGGCGAGGGCGGGGCAGTCGGTGACCGCCCGGCGGGCGGCCTTGCGCAGGCTCGCGGGGACCGGCTCGGCGGAGATGACCGGGTAACCCCATTCGTCGAGGATGACGCGTTCGGGGAGCAGTTCGGCGCACAGCCCGTGGCCTGTGCAGGCGGTGGGGTTGACGCGCAGCTGCTCGCTCATGGTCAGATCCAGTCTGCTTGGCTGGCGGGGACTCCAGCGGGGACGGGCAAGAACGGCCGGTGGCTCGTGGCTGAACACTCGCCGCGGGCGTGCGCGGTGAGCTCGGTGCCGAAGATGGCCAGGGTGCTACGCAGGAAGCGGACACTGCCATCGGGGTGGTGGCAGGCGCCGCGGCGTTCGACCAGCCCGGCCCAGCGCTCCAGGTCGGCGCGGAGCCGGGGCCGCGGCCGGGGGCGGGCGAGCTCGGCCAGGCCGGCGGCGATACGGGGCAGGCCGTTGAGGCAGGGACCGCATTGCCCGGCCGACTCAGCGGCCAGGTAGCGCACGACGCGGACCGCCTCGGCCACGCCGCACCGGCCGTGGGGCAGCGCGACGATCAACCCGGCGCCAACCGCCGCGCCGGCTGGGCGCAGCCCGGCGTTGGCCAGCGGCAGCGTGGCGGCGCGCACGCTGGTGAGCCAGGTTCCGTGATAGCCGCCGACCAGGACGGCCTGGGCGGGCAGCTCGCTCAGCCGCAGCAACTCACCCAGGGGAACGCCGATGGCGGTTTCGACGACCTCGACGGTGCCGTCGGCCCGCCAGCAGGTGGCCAGCATGGTGCCGGGCTCGGCCGGTGTGCCGGCGGCGCGGAACCAGCTGGCGCCGTAACGCGC
>JBEKCN010000734.1:0-3308 GCA_050014855.1 Streptosporangiaceae bacterium
GCGTTCGAGGGCCTGCAGGAGCACGTTCATCGACTGCCGGGTGACGAAGGCGCCGCGGGCAAGCTCGGAGTTCGACAGACCCGGTCGCTGGGCGAGCAGCTCCAGGCAGGCGTAGTGGGTGATCGTCATGCCAAGCGGCCTCAGCACGGCCTCCAGGGCAGAGTGCAGGGCGCTCGCGGCCGCCTTGAGCATGTACCCCAGCGATGTGTCCAGCTCGATTCCGGGCCCGCCTTGACTCATGTCAGTAGTCTGACATACATTGCGGTGTGTCAGAAGACTGACATATCATGAGGAGGCAAGAACGTGGCCGTCACCGGACCCGACTTCATTTCACTGCAGGTGCGCGACCTGGAGCGTTCCGCCGCTTTCTACGAGCAGTACCTGGGGCTGAAGCGCTCCGACGCGGGACCGCCGCACGCCGTCGTGTTCGGCACCAAGCCGATCGCGTTCGCCGTCCGCGACGTCGTCGCGGACGGCGACCTGGACGCGATCGCGCAGCCGGGCCAGGGGATGGCGCTGTGGCTGCACGCCCCCGACGCGCAGGACATCCACGACGCCCTCGCCGCGGCCGGCACGACGATCGTCTCAGCGCCCGTCGACGGGCCGTTCGGCCGCACGTTCACGTTCGCGGACCCCGACGGCTATCAGGTGACCCTCCACGACCGCGGCTGAGCGGGGGGTCCGGGTCTTTGGCGCGATAGGCGCCCTGGGCGGGCATCTCGCAGCGGCAGGCCGTCCGCCCGGGAGGCGGCCGGGGCCGCCTCCCGGGCAATGACGCAGCCCTTCCATCGCCGCTCGGTCGCCCGGTATCAGGGCTTGCCTCTGAACCAGTCGAGCAGGTAGGTGCGCAGTCTGGCGGCGTCATGCGGTGTCACGGATGTCACCTGAAATCCTGAGCGTCACGCCGGCGGTCGGGCGAGTTTGGCGGCCACGGCGTCGAGGACCCAGTCCAGGCCGGTCGCGAAGGACGCCTCGGCGTCCACCTCCGTGCCGTCGTGGACCATCTTGGCCAGCGCCGGGAAGCGGCCCGTGGCCAGCATCTTCCTGACATGGGGGCCGGAGGCGCGCTGCCAGTCGCGCTTGGACAGGCCCGTGGCGCGCTCGGCCCGCAGGTTCGCGATCTCGCGCCTGATCGCGCCGGTGAAGTAGGCGCTGACGGTCTCCACGGCGCGCATGACCGTACCGAGGTCGGCGATGCCGTCGAGGGCGGCCAGCGTTGCCTCGGTCACGGCGAGCCCGTTCGGGCCCAGGGCCGGACGGCCGCCCAGCAGGTCGGCCAGCCATTCGTGACGGAGAGCGGCCTGCCTGGTGCGGCAGGCGAGGATGCGCAGCGCCTCCCGCCAGTCACCAGACTGCTCCCCGGGTAGGATCTCGGCGTGGATCTCGTCCACCATGAGGTCGAACAGCTCCTCCTTGGTGGAGATGTACCCGTACAGCCGCATCGGGCCGACGTCCAGCCGGGCGGCGACCTTGCGCAACGACACCGCCTCCAGCCCGCCCTCGTCGGCCAGCGCGATCGCGGCGGAGACGATCCGCTCCCGGTCGAGCGGCACGGGGCGAGTCGGCGGCTCCGGCCGGTCCCATACAGTCATGATTACATCGTACAGTTGCGATTCACCGCCTCACCAAAATACGGTGTATCTCTATGAGACATCGTATCGCCGTAGTTGGAGGCGGCCCAGCCGGCCTCACCCTCGCCCGCGTCCTGCACTGCCACGATCACCCCGTCACCGTCCTCGAACGCGATTCCGCCCCCGACGCCCGTTCCCCGGGCGGCACGCTGGACCTGCACGAAGGACTGGGCCAGCTCGCACTGGGCAAGGCGGGGCTGCTGGCGGCGTTCCGGGCGCTGTCCCGTCCCGAGGGGCAGACCATGCGCATCCTGGACACCGACGGGACAGTGCTCCGCGACTGGCAGCCGCGTCCGGATGACCCGGCCCATCCCGAGATCGACCGCGGGCAACTCCGTGACCTGCTGCTCGGTCCCCTGGACGTGCAGTGGGGGCGGGACGTGACGGAGGTAGTGCCGGGAACCCGGGACGGCGTGCTGGTCCATTTCGCGGACGGGCGGCAGGAGGCGTTCGACCTCGTGGTCGGCGCGGACGGCGCCTGGTCCCGGGTCCGCCCGGCAGTCTCGCCCGCGACGCCGCACTACACCGGCGTCACCTCGGTCGAGACCTCCCTGGACGACGTCGACACCCGTCACCCTGGCCTCGCCCGGCTGATCGGCGACGGTTCCATGGCCGTGTACGGCGTGAACCGCGCCCTCGTCGCCCAGCGCAACAGCGGCGGCCACGTCAAGGTGTACGCCCAGTTCCGCGCGCCGCTGGACTGGCACGCGGACCTGGACCTGGCCGACGCCGAGGCCGTGCGATCAAGCCTGCTGGCTCTGTTCGACGGCTGGGCCGCCCCCGTCCTCGACCTCCTCCGCCACGGCACCGCTTTCATCCACCGCCCCCTGTACGTCCTGCCCGTGTCCCACACGTGGGCCCACGTTCCCGGGGTAACGCTCCTGGGCGACGCCGCCCACCTGATGCCCCCGTTGGGGGCGGGCGCGAACCTCGCGATGATAGAAGGCGCTGAACTCGCCGAGTCCGTCGCCGCTGCCCCTGGCCCTGGCGATCTGGACGAGGGCGTCCGCGCCTTCGAGGAACAGATGTGGGCACGGGCAGGCAGGTGGGCGAAGATCACGACGGCCGGCCTGGAACGCCTCGTGAGCCCGGACCCCGCCGAAGCCCTCGCCCTCTTCGACGAAGTCCAGCCATCCTGACCGCCAAGCGCGAGAGCACCAGCACTAACAGTTCGCCGCGGCTTCACGGGAGAGCATGGCACCGCCGCGCTTCCTTCCAGCAGATCCACCGCCCGCAATACGAACTCGGCCAACCCTGGCTGGCCTAAGCCAGTCTCACCCATCTGAGGCACGCAGGCCAACCGAGTCTTCGTGCCTCATGATCAACGGGACAGGATATCGCCGTATGGTCATCCGATCTGCCCCCGCGGCACTGGTTAGCCTGCTCGGCGTCCACATCCAGACCGCCGTCAACCGGGCCAGCCACACCGGCCGCGACTGGACCACCTACATCGCCGAACGGGTCAGCACTCCCAGGGGTGCCCGCCCGCCGCCCGGGGGGTCAGCCTGTTCGGCTGGCGTGCAGGCGGCGGACTTCGGCGGCGACGGACGCGACGTCGACCGGCCCGGTTGTGTCCACGGTGATCAGCGAGCCGATCAGCGCCAACCAGACGGCCCTCTACACCCCAGGCCGGAGCCAGCCGGATCGGAACGGCCTCGGGCCTGTTCCGGACCTTCG
>JBEKCN010000735.1:0-3306 GCA_050014855.1 Streptosporangiaceae bacterium
GGCGACCGAGCGGGACGCTATCGGCCGCACCGGCGCCGAAGGAGATGCCACCAGTCGCCTCGCTCTCGAACGGGCTCCGGACCAGCCCACTGATATCAATTATAGCGAACCCCGTACGGCTGGTAAGCGAGCGGGCCCAGGCGGCCGGTGCAGCGGCTACGTGATCGTCAGCGCGCCGCCAGGAAGCCAGGCGCCTGGTAGGAAGGGTCCGGATAGTCGTAGAACCCCCGGCCGCTCTTGACGCCCAGGCGGCCGTGATCCAGGTAGGAACGGACAAACGCGGCATTGGCTATCGTCTGCGGGTCATCTGTCTGGCGCGCCCAGTAGTCGGTTATGTCCCACACCGTGTCGAGGCCGACACCATCGAGCATCCCGAACGGGCCGATGGGCATCTTCATGATTCCCATCCAGGCCCGGTCGACGTCCTCCACCGAGGCGATGCCGTTGGCGACGAGCGTGAGCGCCTCCCGGTTGATCGCGGCGTAGAGCGCGTTGAAGACATAACCGTGGCTTTCTCTTTGCATGCGGATCGGGATCTGGCCGATCCGGTGGGCGAAGGCCACGAGACACTCTGTCGTCTCCGCCGAGGTGCCGGGGTGCGGCATGACGTCCACCACGTTGGATAGCCAGACCGGGGTATGGAAGTGCAGCGCCGCGAACCGGTCGGGCCGGCCGGTAGCGGCCGCGAACATCGACGGAAGCAGCGTCGAGGTGTTGGTGGTGAATATCGTCCGCTCCGGGCACAGCTCGTTGAACTGGCCGAGGACCCGTCCCTTGAGCGCCGGATCCTCCGGCACCGACTCACTGACGATATCCGCGTCAGCCGCGGCGGCCGCTGGGCCGGACATGAACTCGATTCCGGCCAGCGCCCGCTCCAGGGCATCGGCGTCGATACTTCCGGCCGCCATTGCCGCTTCCCCGTAGCCGCGCAGCCGCTCCGCAGCCCGGTCCAGGGCGGCCGGGTCGGCGTCGTACAGGACGACGTCGTAGTCGTGGGTCGCCACCTGAAGCCCGATCTGCAGTCCCATCGTGCCGCTGCCGATCACGAGCACCCGGTGTATGTCGGTCACCTTGAGCGTCTTCATGATTCTTTGTACCCCGGGGGTCCCCGGGTTTGCTTACCTGCGGGATTCCAGGTTGGTCGGGACCAAGGGCCGGCCGGTGCCGCGGGCGTGCAGCTCGGCCGGGGCCGTTCCGCCTATCCTGAGAGCGCAGACGGCAGCGAGGAGCATCGTGAGCGCGACTTCCGCCCTCTCCAGGGACACGGCCACACCGGGGCACGTCGACGTGCTGATCGTCGGCGCCGGTCTTTCCGGGATCGGGGCCGCTTGTCACCTGCAGACGGACGCCCCCGGCACCTCGTACGCGATCCTCGAGGCCCGCGGCGCCAGCGGCGGGACCTGGGACCTGTTCCGGTTTCCCGGCGTCCGGTCCGATTCGGACATGTTTACGCTGGGCTATCCCTTCCGGCCCTGGACGCAGCCCCAAGCCATCGTCGGCGGCCAGGAGATCCTGCACTACGTCCGGGAGACCGCGGCGGCCTACGGCGTCGATCAGCACATCGTTTATCACTCCCGCGTCGTGCGGGCCGAATGGTCCAGCCAGGACGCGCGCTGGACGGTCACCGTCGAGCAGACGGAGACCGGTGAGCGCTCCGAGCGCACGTGCGGCTTCCTCTACCTGTGCTCGGGTTACTACCGGTACGACCAGGGCTACACCCCCGCCTGGCCAGGCCGCGAGACGTTCACCGGCCAGGTGGTCCATCCGCAGGAGTGGCCGGAGGACCTCGACGCCGCCGGCCGGCGGGTCATCGTCATCGGCAGCGGCGCGACCGCCGTCACGCTCGTCCCGGCGCTCGCGCGCAGCGCCGCCCGGGTGACGATGCTGCAGCGCTCGCCGTCGTTCGTCTTGTCCTTGCCCGGCAGTGATCCCGTCGCCGACCTGCTGCGCAAGGTGCTACCCGAGCGGCAGGCGTACGCGGCCGTGCGCTGGAAGAATGCGCGGATCGCCACAGCCATCTACGACCTGTGCCGCAAGTACCCGGATCGGGCGCGCAAGGTCCTGCGCCAGGGTGTGCTCAAGCGCCTGCCGGCCGGCTTCGACCTGGACAAGCACTTCAGCCCGGCCTACGAGCCCTGGGACCAGCGCATGTGCATGGTGCCCGACGGCGACTTCTTCGGGCCCATCCGGTCCGGCCAAGCCGACATCGTCACCGACCACATCGAGGCGTTCACCCCGACCGGGCTCCGGCTGCGTTCCGGTGCGGAGCTTGAGGCCGACGTGATCGTCACGGCGACGGGGCTGAACCTGCTGCCGCTGGGCGGGATCGAGCTGACCGTCGACGGGGAGAAGGTCCACGTCCCGGAACGCGTCGCCTACAAGGGCATGATGCTCGACAACGTGCCGAACATGGCCTTCGCGATCGGCTACACCAACGCCTCGTGGACCCTCAAGGTCGATCTGGTTTCGGCATACGTCAGCCGCATGCTGCACTTCATGGCGGAGAAGGGCTACGTGAGCGTCACCCCCCGGCTGCCGGCCGAGGGGATCGAAATGTCCCCCCTCATCGATATGAGCTCGGGTTACTTCGAGCGCGCCCGGCACCTGCTGCCGCGCCAGGGCGGTCAGGCGCCCTGGCGGCTACGGCAGCACTATTTCAAGGACGCGGCCCTGTTCCGCGGCCCCATCGAGGCCAAGGAGCTGGAGTTCCGCTGGCCGGCCGCGCTCACGCAACCGGTGAGCTAGCACGGGACGGAGGCGGCAGGACCGCCCTAGAGCCAGGACCGTTTGATCGCTGCGTCTGTCCCCCCTGTTGGCTGCCTAATCCGCCGTCCGCTGCGACCTGGACCACACCATCCCCTACGACCACGGCTGCCGGACCTGTCAATCCGAACGGGCAGCCCTGTTCATCGACGGCGTTCAGGCGGGTAGGCGCGGTTCGGCAGGTCCCCGGCCGTTCAGGTGCGCCCGCAAGTACTCCTCGGTGCGGTCAGTCCGAAGAGGATGCCGACGGCCCACTGCGGGTGCCGAGGACCGATTTTGCATGGGGACAAAAGCCCGAGCCTGCGAGGCCGAATTGCTCTAACGCCTGGGACTTAGGGCCTTGAGATTTGTCGACAGGGCGCATGGCAGTGCGGCCACGCCGAGGTTGGGAGTTAGCACGATGAAAGCTGCTGTCGTTACGTCGTTCACCGAACCACTGCAGATTTGCGACGTGCCGAGGCCGGTACCTGGCTTAGGACAGGTGCTGGTGCGGATCGAGGTCTGCGGCCTATGCCACACGGACATTCATGCCGCGCGTGGTGA
>JBEKCN010000736.1:0-3306 GCA_050014855.1 Streptosporangiaceae bacterium
CGGGCCGCCCTGGCAACTACTTCGCCCACGCGCTGGTGACCAGCACACCGGACCTGGACTTCGGCTCGCTCCTCCCGGTAGAGCTGTGGGAGGCGGCCCTGTGGCGGACCAGCACGGTCGACGGCACCGAACTGCCCGAGCTGGACGGCCCGCTGCCACCTGGCGTCATCGATCGCCCCGGAGCCCAGGCCTTCCTGGACGCCCAAGGCTCGGAAGAGCTGCTGCCGGAGCTGCTCACGGCCGTGGGCCGGGCGATGACGGGCGACCGGCCGGTGCTCATGGCCGGGCATGACGCGACCGAGAACGCCTGGTGGATCGCGGTGGTCTGCTATCTGCTCGGCGAGAACCTGGGCCGCCGCCTGACGTTCACCACCTACAGCCACCGGCCCGGGTACTCCCGCTACCACCTGGTCGGGGTGCTGCCGGATACGCTGCCGCCCGGCGCCGCCGCGGCCTTCCAGCTGTTCGAGCTAGCGGCCGGCAGGACACCGGGCGGCGGTGTGCATCCGCTGGCCGCCATGCTGGCGAGCACGGGAGTGCTCGCTGCGCGGGGCCTCTGGCAGCAGGCCTCGGTCTTCGCATCCGGAGACGAGACCGATCTGGATGACTGGCTGGCTCCGGTGGCCGTGGCGGCCGGTGTGCTCGGCCGCCCGCTGGCCCCGGACGTGGCAGCCGCCGTCGCCGGATGGCTGCCGACCACGGCCGCCTGGATGCCGGCTCCGCTGATCGACGTCGGGCTGGGTGTCGCGCTCGCGCAGGTCCCCCAGGCGCTCAGCGACGAACGACTGCTCGGGTTGCTCGCCCTGGCCCGGCGGCTACCAGGCCCGGCACGGGCCGAGGCGCTGGAGCGGCTGCTGGCTGACCGGGCGATCACGCAGCTGCGCCGGGGCGAGCCGGCCAGCCCGGTTCCGTTCAGCAGCCCGGCCGCGGAGATCGCGCGTTACCAGGCGGCCGGCCTCCTGGATGCAGCGGCACCGGCGACAGCCCTGGCCGTACTGGACTGGACCGCCGCCTCCGGCGTCATGATCCCCGAGGCGCAGCTCGAACGCTACGGGCGGACCCAGCTGGACCCGGCGGCGCCACCTCCCGAAGCGGCCCGCATGCTGAGGGTTTATCCAGCCGTGCTGCGCGGGCTGGTAGAACGTCTGGCCGCCGAGCAGCCGCAGGTGACCGACGGCCTGCTGGCCGGCCCGATCGGAGCGTTGCTCAACCGGGACGATCTGGCCAGCCATCCAGCCCTGGCCGAACTCTGGCTGATCCGGTCCATGGCGCGCGGGGACCGTAATCCGCTCCGGGCCTTCGACGAGATCGTCGACCTCCGGGCGGGAGCGAAGCGAGCGCCGCTGGTCGACGAAACCCTGCTGCGCCGGCTCTGGCCCGGCGGCTGCCCGGCCGAGCAGATCGCCGAGCTGCTCGGCGCGCTGGCCGATCCTGATCCGGGCCCACCTGCGCCGGACGTGCTGGCCTGGTTCGAGACGGAAATCGGCGCCGTTCCCGCCCGCGGCGCGACGACGGACAGCTGGCTCGCGCTGGCCATGGCCCTGAAGGACCACCAGATCCTGCCGCTGCTGCAGGGAACAGCCACCGGCCCGATACGGAACACGGTGCGGATGCTGCCGCTGCTGGATCTCGCCTACCGCACCGGGCCGCATGGCGGCGCCGACGTCTTCCACCGGCTGTTCGGTGACTACGCAGCGGCCGACGAGGACACCCGGCGATTGCTGCGCCGCGAACTGCCGGTCCTGCTGGCCCGGACGGATCGGCTGGACCAGGCCCTGGCCGGCTGCCCACCGGAAGTGGCGGCGCCGCTCGGCCAGAAGCTGCGGGAGAGGCTGGCCCCACTGGCGCCCAACATTGGCCTGGCCCGGCGGGTCTATGTGGCCTTCACACACTGGGAGGCGGCCGGCCAGCCCGCGGTGGCCGGACCGCTGGCCATCGCCTTCGAGGAAGTCAGCCGGTGGCGACGGCGCGATCTCATCGCCCTGGGCCAGGCCATAGCGGACGACGGGCTGGCGGAGTCGTTCCAGGCCTGGCGGGACACGCACCGCAGCGTGCTCACCCGGAAGCTGCTGGGCGGGAACCCCCGCCCAGCAGACGACCGGCGGTAGCGGAGGGGGGGCGGGCAGATGGAGGCGGTGGTCTTCATCTTCCTCGCCGTGCTCTACCTCGGCTACTTCGTGTGCGCGCTGCCGGTCGCCGCGGTGGCCGCCTTCGCCATCTATGGTCTCGGGATGCCGCTCGCCTACCTCTACGGCCTGGCTCAGGTCCTGGTCGTCCGGCCGCCGTTGCTGTCCATGCCTGCCCGCCAGCCGAAGCTTCCCGCCGGCGCCGACCCCGCGGTGCTCCAGTACTTCTACGGCCCCGCGCTGGTCGACGCCGATCACGCGGTACGGGTCGCCCACGGCAACTGCCGTGCGTTCGTGCGGCGCGGTCTGCGGGCGGTGGTCGGATCGGTCAGCTCGGACGCCACCCTCATGGGCTGGCCGGTGGGCATCGGCGGAGCGATCGGGATGGCGGCGGGCGCGCTGGCCGGGATCGTCGTCACGACCGGCTGCGCCATCGTCCACCTGCTGACGGTCGGCGTCTCGGCGGTCTGCGTCCGCGCCATCGGGATGTTCCTGCGGCTGGCCGACTCGGCCGTCCTGCGGATGAGGAACATCAACATGGTGTGCCCGGACTGCTACGAGCGGGTGCCTTACCCCGGGTACGAGTGCCCGGGCCGCGGCTGCGGTCATCGCCACCGCGACGTGCGGCCGGGCCGGTTCGGCATCAGCAGGCGCCGCTGCCGGTGCGGTGCCCGGATGAAGACGCTGCTGCTGTTCGGCTCGGCGCAGATGAACGCGTTCTGCCCGTACTGCGGCGGTGCGCTGGAACACCGCCCGGGAAGAGCGCCGGAGATCGTGCTGCCGTTCTTCGGCGCGGCCGGCGCCGGCAAGACACGGCTGCTGCTCAGCATGGTCACCCAGCTCGAAACGTGGAACCAGGGCGGCATACTGCCCGCCGCATTCGGAGACTCCGCCACGACCCGGGAACTCAGCTCGGCGAGAGAGATCCTGCGGTCACAGACCGCCACCGTCAAGACCGCAGTCAAGCTCCCGCGGTCCTACGTCATCCGGCTGATGCCGGACAGGAAGAGCCGCATCCTGCACATGTTCGACGCTGCGGGCGAGCTCTTCTACACCTCCGAGCGTACCCAGGAGTTGCGCTACCTCAGCAAGGCGGAAACCTTCATCCTGGTTGTCGATCCGTTGTCGGTGCCCTCGTTCTGGGACCAGCTGCCCGCCGGGCAGCAAACCGAGCTGGCCG
>JBEKCN010000737.1:0-3302 GCA_050014855.1 Streptosporangiaceae bacterium
CGGACCGGCTGACCGCCCGGCCGGGCCCAACTGCGCCCGCATCCGCGGTCACCGGGCCGTCCGGCACAGGCGCAGCGGCCATGGGCACGGCGGCTCCGGAAACACAGTCTCCTCAGCGGCCGGCTTCCTCGGATCCAGCCGCGGTGGCGGCGGATCCCGCGGAGTCAGCTACCGCGGGGGGCGCTTCCGCGGCGACGGCTTCCTCGGGACCGGCCGGGACGATGGCCTCGGTCACGGCCCCGTCCGCGTCGGTGGCCCCGGCCCGGCTGGGCTGCGCGCCGCCCGCGGCCAGCTCAGGGTAGGGCCGGCCGGCGGCTACCGCCCGGCGGCCGCGGCGCTGGATAGCCGCGAACCAGGTGGCGCCCGCGACGGTGAGGACGCAGGCCACGTACATGTTCAGCCGCAGGCCGAGGAAGTGCTTGGAGGCGTCCACCCGCAGCGACTCTTCGAAGATGCGGAACGCGGAGTAGCCCGTCACGTACAGCGCGAACAGGCCAGGAGCGAAGATCCGCCGGTGATGGCCGAGCCAGATCAGCGCCAGGGCCAGCAGTACATCCCAGATCAGCTCGTACAGGAACGTCGGCTGGAAGTAGGCGAACGCCGTGTAGCCGGACGGCCGGTAGGCGAGCGGGATGTGCAGGCCCCACGGCAGGCTGGTCGGCCCCCCGAACAGCTCCTTGTTGAAGTAGTTGCCGATCCGGCCGATGCCCTGGGCGACGAGCAGGGCGGGCGCCACCGCGTCCATGATCACCGGCACGTTGCCGCCGGCCCGGCGGGTACGCCAGATCCCGACCGCGGCCGCGAGCGGGATCGCGCCCCAGATACCGAGACCGCCGGACCATACAGCGAGCACGCCGTACCAGACGTGCGGGATGTCGGCCGGCGTGGTGATGTCGAAGTAGATGCGCCCGCCGATGATGCCGGCGGGCACGCTCCAGATGGCGACGTCGTAGATCAGCTCGGGGTCACCGCCCGCGGCGGCCCACCGGCGGCGGGTCATGATGATGGCCACGGCGATGCCGATCAGGTACATCACCGCGTAGAAGTGAATGAACAGCGGGCCGATGTGGAACCCGTTAATCGACGGGCTGGGAATGTGCAACGCCTCGCTGACCGGCGGAGCTAGTGCATGCGTCGCCATGCGCCCCAGGCTAGTGCACGGGCGGCGGGCTCCGGGGCGCCCGCGTCCGGCTCGTGACCCGGGGGCCGGGCCAGGCCGGGCCAGGCCGGGCCGCGGCAGGATCCGCCGTCGGTGCCCCGGCCATTCGGTTCGGTTAGGTTATGCGTGTGGCCCAGCGAAGTGAACAGATCAGCATGCACATGAACGCATACCTCTGCGCGCACAGCTCGCCGCCTGACGCCATCCTGCGCGAGCTCGCGCACGAGACGGCTGAGTGGTACCCGGGCGAGGTGTCCCTGCCGATCGCCCCGGAGCAGGGCACGTTCATGACCATCCTGACCCGCCTGATCGGGGCCCGGTCGGCGATCGAGATCGGCACGTTCACCGGGTATTCCTCGATCTGCCTGGCCCGCGGGCTGCCGGCGGACGGCCACCTGCTGTGCTGCGACATCAGCGACGAATGGACGTCGGTGGCCCGCAAGTACTGGGAGCGGGCCGGGCTGGGCGGCAAGATCGAGCTGCGGCTCGGGCCGGCCCTGGACACCGTGCGGTCGCTGCCCGGCACGCCGCAGTTCGACCTGGCGTTCGTCGACGCCGACAAGACGGGCTACCTGGCCTACTGGAACGAGGTCGTGCCCCGGGTCCGGCCCGGCGGCGCCATCCTCGTGGACAACACGTTCTCGCACGGCCGGGTGATCGACGCGGGCAACGAGAGCGACCTGGTCCAGGCCGTCCGCGACTTCAACGATCACGCGGCCGCCGACGACCGGGTAGAAGTGATTATGCTTCCGCTGGGCGATGGCCTTACCCTCGCCCGCAGGAAGTAATGATCAGGGCGGCCCGCCCGGGGGACGTCCCGGCCATCCACCGGCTGATCCGCGAGCTGGCGCGGTACGAGAAGTCGCTGGCCGAGGTCACCGGCACGGAGGAGGATCTGCGCCGGTCGCTGTTCGGCGCGAGCCCCGCGGTGTTCGCGCACGTCGCGGAGGGCGGCGACGGCGCGGTCGTGGGCTTCGCCTTGTGGTTCCTGAACTACTCCACCTGGACCGGCACGCACGGGATCCACCTGGAGGATCTGTTCGTCGAGGCCAGCGTGCGCGGGGACGGCCACGGCAAGGCTCTGCTGGCCGAGCTGGCCAGAATCTGCGTCGAGCGCGGGTACGAGCGGCTGGAGTGGGCGGTGCTGGACTGGAACGCGCCGTCCATCGCCTTTTACCGCTCGATCGGCGCCCGGGCGATGGATGAATGGGAAATCTACCGGCTATCGGGCCCGGCGCTGGCCGCGCTGGGGTCCGCGGATGAAAGAAGGACACGTCAATGACGGAGCAGACGCCGTACCAGAACGTCACCTTCCCCAGCAACGGGGGGACCGCGCACGGTTACCTCGCGGTGCCGGCGAGCGGCACCGGCCCGGGCCTCATCGTCATCCAGGAGTGGTGGGGCCTGACCGATCACATCGCCGACGTCTCCAACCGGTTCGCGCGCGAGGGGTTCGTGGCGCTGGCGCCGGACCTGTTCGGCGGCCGCACGACGCACGACGAGGAAGAGGCCGGTAACCTGATGGGCCAGCTCGACCCGGCGAAGGCCGTGCTGGAGCTGTCCGGGGCGGTCGACTACCTGCTGGCCCAGCCGTCGGTCACCAGCGACGCGGTCGGCGTCGTGGGCTTCTGCATGGGCGGAGGCTTCGTCCTGCACCTGGCGGCCCGGGCAGGCGGGAAGGTCGGGGCGGCGGTCGTGTTCTACGGGTTTATCCAGGGCGATGACTTCTCCGGCATCCAGGCCCCGCTTCAGGCCCACTTCGGCGAGCAGGACCAGATGATCCCCGCGGACCAGGCGCGGACCGGGCTGGAGAACATCCGCACCCAGGCCGGCGTGCCGGTCGAGGTGTACTTCTACCCGGCCGGGCACGCGTTCTTCAACGACGAGAACCTGATCGGGACCTACGACGAGGACGCGGCCAAGACGGCGTGGAACCGGACCCTGGAGTTCCTGCGTTCCGCGCTGGCCCAGCACGAGAAGACCCCAGCCGGCTAGCTAGGCGGAGAGAAGACGGAGGGCGCCCCGGCCGCGCAGCGGCCGGGGACCACGCAGTGACCGGGGACCACGCAGTGACCGGGGACCACGCAGTGACCGGGGTACAGGTAACGGCTGGACGGCGAGCTGCGGCAACTCGATGGCCAGG
>JBEKCN010000738.1:0-3297 GCA_050014855.1 Streptosporangiaceae bacterium
TACAGGAACCGGGAGCCGAGCGTGCCATCCGGGTCCTCGTCCACGATGGCGCCCGAGGCGTGCTCGCCAGCCGCCTGGCCCAGGTCCCCAGCTTCCCTGTTGCGCGCCTCGTCCAGCCAGTACGCGGTGTTCAACTGCCGCAGCGCGGCGGCGAGATGGTCGTAATCGTCGTGTGCCTGGCCGGGGGTGCCCGGGTGCAGCGGCAGGGACCAGATGACATCCAGCAGCATGGGCGGCAGGGCCACGCGCTGCGCGCGGGCCGCCTGGCTGAAGTCACGGCTGGGCCGGGCGGCAGTGGTGTTGCCGGACATTCGCACCGCCGGCAACCCGGCCCGGCTAAAGCCCATGCCGCTGGGCAGGGGCACCTGGGACGGCGACCGCCAGGTGAAGGCGATGTCCTGGTGCCAGCTGCCGGAGGGGTGCCGGGTGATGAGCGGGCGGGGCAGGATCACGGACCCGGACGGGCTGGGCAGGTCGTCCTCCCGGAGCAGGGCCAGGTCCGCGAAGGTCAGCGACTGCGCCGCGGCGACAGTCCGGCGCCGCGATCCGCCTCCTCCACCGACCCGTACGCCTTCGATGAACTCATAGGCTGACCGGGCATCAATCTCACAGCCGGTCAACCGCAGTCAGGCCAGCCGGAGTTGGCTGTGAACCGTGGCTGTCCGGGAGATTTCCTTACCGGTAGTTGATGAACTGTCACGACTGGTTATAGCCATCTGCTGTTTCGCTCTGACGCCTCTTCTTAGCGGGCCACATGAGGCCGCGGGGTCCCCCTGGCGTCCATGTTCAGCGCCATGTTTCCACAGCCGTGGTTAGCACGGCGTTAGCAAGATCGGCAGTCCCCACGGTGCGCTGGTTCGTATTGCGGCGCCGTTCACGAGGCTGGATGCCCTTGGGCCCGAGTTGCCCTGTGGCGGACCTGTGCAGCAAGAGTGCCGACAGTCAGCTCCGTCGGTTTTCGCGGCGTTCCTTGCGGCGTCGGTGACGACGTATCACGCCCAATCCGAACCACACCAGTGCGCCGAATAGCGCTGTAATAATGGTGTAGAACCACAACCGCCAGGTAAAGCCCCAGACTAGGAAGTGGAGCTTGACGTCCTCCCGGTTCTGGATGACGAAGATGAGCAGTACCGCCAAGCCGCAGAGCGAAGCAATCGCCGCGCCACCGAGTCGTTGACGCCCTCGTTTCGCTTCACCCTGTTGAGTCATCACACTCTCCTAACCACGCATCACACTCACGGCTGTATCTGCTGGTGACTCGCGCACTCCGACAGCACTGCCAAGGACCGCCCCATCCGTCATGAAGACCCACGTGCCGGACGAGCAGCACCCGGCCTGCCTCATTGACAGGAATCACCGAGACCGACGGTAGGTGCAGCACCTCGTGCCCGACCACTGCCCGCAGTCGGCCAATGCGCGCAGAGGCACCCACCTGCGCCACCGTACGGCATCAACCTCGCAGAGTCATACGGTCGCACGGAGGGGGCAGGGCTCGCACTGCCCCGTCCTTGCTGCCGTACAAGATCAACAAAGGCCAGCTCCAAGATCGGAACTGGCCTGTGAGCTGGGTCGGGGTGGCCGGATTTGAACCGGCGACCTCTTCGTCCCGAAGCCAAGTCGCGGCGCGGACCGCCAGCTCTGCGGCATGCTTGACCTGGGAACGCTCGTCCGTCAGTGTCCGCTGCCGTCCACTGCTGGCGATGGTGATTGTTACTCACTTGGTTACTCGGTTGCTTGCGGGTCGGTGGCGTGAGCTGAGTTTGAAGCACACAAGAATGAGGGTAGAGTAAGCCCTTTCTTTCGGGCTATAGAGCATATTGAGAGCTGCATAAACTCCGTGTACCGAGCAACTAGGCATGCGCAGTGGCTTAGGTTGCACATAGAGACTGCCAAGCTAGACCGTACGGATTGGCGGGCAGCGCAGAACGCTGAAACACAGCTTAAGAGAGTTCGCGAAACTATCGAACATACAGAAGAACAGCTAGCAAACGACGTGATTACTGATGAACAGCTAGATCTATTGTGGCTCAATGAGAAAGGTCTAGCCATAGCAGGCTACGAAATCAGTTATGAAAACTTGGTTATGCGGATTCAGAGAATACACAAAGCAGCAACCGCATTGCGCACAGCCGAGGTACGCGAGGCGGACGCTACCGTGCCAGAAGCATAGGTCAGCGGATAGCGATCCTGCTGTGAGCATCCCGAACGATGATCTCGACCGGGACTGTCACGACCCGCTGTCGTAGCGGTTGCTCGCTCACGGTACCTCCTTTCTATGACTTGACGGTCAGTGGACCGGTGCCGGTGAACAGGATGTAGGCACCCGTCATCGTGGCCGGCTCCGCATTGTTGGCCAGAGAGCACTTGCCCTTCAGCTCTGAATTGGCCTGGAACGTAACGCTGACGACTCCGCTGCCGGAAGCGCTCTTGAACGATCCGGTTGACTGGCTCCCGGCCACCGTGTAGTGAACAGCAGTGATGTCCTGGGCCAGGCAGGTACTAGGGTCCACGAACTTGGCACTCACGGTATCGCTGGCAACCATGAGCACGAGGTTGCCCTTGCTCGTGACGAACGTCTTGATCTGGCCCTTCTTTGGCCCGGACCCTCCCAGGTTGAACGAGCCGGTCGCAGACACGACTCCGGTGTAGGTGAGCGGAACCGTCGGGCTGTTCGTCTCCAGGACCTTCGCGCTGGTCACCTTCCCGGAGGTGAACGTCTCAGTGCCCGTCATTGTCGATGGCGTGGCCTTAGCGGCGGCGCTCGAACTGCTGGAACTGCTGCAGCCAGCAGCAGCCAGCGCGAGTAGGGGAGCCGCTACGCATATTGCTGTCCTTCGTTTCATGTCCCGCTCCTAATCTGATGGGGTGTAACTGAATGACCGGATGATCAGCGTGGCCTGAGCGTCAACGTTCTGGCCCTGCGCCCAGAGGTTCATGATGACTTGCTGCTTGCCGGACTTGGGATGTTGACAGTGCCCGGCGAACTGGTTGCCGCCCGAACTCCTGTGTGTAGGTGTACGTCTGGCCCTGCGTCATCGTGAGGGTGTAGTTCGGCGGACCCGACGTGTTGGTACCGAACCAGATCTTCCAGGTGATGTACGTCGGCATCCAGATCACCTGGAGCGTCGTCACTGGGTTCCCTGACGCGATCGCCGTCTGCGAACCGTCGTTAGGGTATGGTGATCGCGCCGTTGGTCTCGGGGACGCCTTCGGTCGCGCCTTCAGCGTCTAGGGAGGCCACTGAATAACCCTGTTTTAAGATCAAGGAGCAAGCAGCTGACCTGCGGCTTTGCGACA
>JBEKCN010000739.1:0-3295 GCA_050014855.1 Streptosporangiaceae bacterium
CCGTTGCAGATCAGCCGTGCGGCGGCCGCGATAGGCGTCAGTGAACGCACCCTGCAGCGCACCACCGCAGCCGTCCTGGGCATGTCGCCGACCGACTTCGTCCACGAGATCCGCCTGGACGAGGCGACTTTCCTGCTGCGCACGACCAACCAGACGGTCGACGCCATCGCCGCGGCGGTCGGCTACCAGAACACCAGCACACTGCGCGCCCTGGTCCGGCGGCGGCGCGGCACCACCCTCAGCGCGCTGCGCCAGATTCGCCCCGGCCACAGATCACCTGGCGGCGAGCCGTCTTCGGCGCTCGCGGATGCCGGGCCCGCACGCTGGTGCCGAGGTGTTGAAGACGATCGCGGTTACGCCGCAGAATGCGATGACCAGCAGGGCCGTCCACAGCACGACCCTTAGCGGCCACAGCAGCCGCCTGCCGGCCGCACCATTGCAGGTGCCGCCGGCCTCTGGATCAGCGCCGACCTGCTCGAGCAGGACTTCACCGCCCAGACAGAAACGACCCGGCCCTCTTCCCATGCCCATTACCCCTTTCGGGCTTACTTGGCCTGCCCCCGAACTTCGACGCGCATCCGCCAGAAGATAGCCCGCGGCAGAAGGTCCCGTTCTGCGCGCCTCGAACGGAGCCAGCTGAAGGGCTGTCACAATACAGAACGGCGGATCTCGCGCGCCGCATCCCGGCCCTGCCGTCACCGTCGGTGACGTAAGCCGGGGTACCGCTATGCGCCGGGCTGGAGCCGCCAAGGTGAGGATTCCGGTGCCAGGGTGAGCACGGCGGAGACGCCCACTGGATAGGCATGTCAGCAATCGAGGCTCGCCGTGAGTGGCGTCCGCGTTCATGGCGAACGACGCGTAACACCCGGGACGCAAATCCACCCCGGCCCAACGTCGTGATCTTGAATCCGCCGACCGCATGGCGGCCACTCAGAGGCCGCATGCAGACTTTAAGAGTCTTCCCCGGGTACTGCTGTGCTGCTGCTGTACATGGCGAAGAAGCGTTCGAAAAAGCGTCGGGACGGCGGGATTTGAACCCGCGACCCCTTGACCCCCAGTCAAGTGCCCTACCAAGCTGGGCCACGTCCCGGTGCGCTAGGCGCACACCCGCCGAACCCGGCGGGCTTTCATACCTTAGCGCAGCCGGGACGTTCCCGAGGCCACCGGACAAGCCCCGCCGCCTGCCACCCACGCCGAGGGAGTCACTCAGATCCTGGGATTAACCAGCCGGCGTCCCCACTAACGCTGGGGGATCCGGCGTGGTGGCCGCACATGGTCACCGGGTCGCCTTAGGCTGAATGGAACGTCCCGTGGTCCCCCACCAGCCCAGGACCGGTCCCGTCCAGCGCACTCAGCTTCCAGAAATCTGGATGGGTGTCGCGTTCGTTCACGGGTAAGAGGCTGGCGTGTCTTACGGGCAGTATCCGCAGCCGGTGCAGCCGCCGAAGAGGAACGGGGTCAGATGAGGACATCGTCGTCGCGCGATTCCATGTCTGACGGTTATGGGTCTGACGGTTATGGCTACGGCTATGACCCGGACGCGACCCTTCCTTACTCCCAGCGCTCACGCCGGCCCCGCAATGAGGGCTCGGTTGCCCGCCCGCGGCGGCCCCCAGGTAGCCGCCGCAACAACACGCGGCCGCTCAAGCGCCGCAACTGGCCCCGGCGCGTCCTCAAGACGGTCGCTGCCGTCATCGTCCTGCTGGCGGTCGTGTTCGGCGGCCTGTGGCTCGTTACGCCCTCGGTGAGCCAGGCTCCCAGCCTGGTCCAGGAGCAGGCCGTGCAGCACGGCATCAGCTACCCGGGCGTCCAGCCCCCGCAGCGGTTCACCGAGGCGCTCGTCGCCACCGAAGACCATCGCTTCTATTCCAACCCCGGCGTCGACCCGCTCGCCATCGCACGGCTGTTCGTGGGCGAGCTCATCGGCCACCCCGACCAGGGCGGCAGCACGCTCGAGCAGCAGCTGGCCAAGAATCTCTACACCCAGGGCCGCTCCGGGATCACTGTCGAAGCCGAGCAGGTCGTGCTGGCCATCAAGCTGAACGTGAGCTACACCAAAGCGCAGATCCTGCAGATGTACGCCGAAGTGGCCTACTACGGCAATAACTACTACGGTCTGCGCGCCGCGAGCTGCGGGTACTTCGGCACCGAGCCGGCCCAGCTGTCCTGGCCAGAGGCAGCGGTCCTGGCTGGCGTGGTGAACGCTCCCACGGTCGACGACCCGCGCACCAACCCGCAGAACGCGCGCGCCCGCGAGACCCACGTCGTCGGCCGCCTCGTGGCCGTGGGGGACCTCACCCCGGCCCAGGGCAAGCTGGTCCTGGACCAGCGGCTCAACCTGGTGGACACGGGCTGCGCCAGCTAGAGCGACCAGAATCTAACTGAACTAACCTCCGGTGTCACTCGCCCGCAATCGCCTGGGTTGTACAGCGTGCAGTGCTTCGCTCAGGGCAGCCCGGAAGCAGGGCCCCAGGCAGCCATCCCCTCCACCGTGCAGACACACCGTGCAGGCATATGTAAGGTAAGCCTTGCCTAATGGCGTGGCGCCGGCCAGACTCGACGGCTGGAGGTTTTTGATGCTGGCTACGCTCGTCATTTTCCTGCGCGAGGGTGTCGAGGCAAGCATGATCGTCGCGATCCTGCTCGCCTACCTCAACCGCATCGGGAAGCGGCAGTACTTCCGGGACGTGTTCCTGGGAGTGGGCGCCGCGCTGCTCCTGGCCACGGCGGGCGGGGCGATCGCCTACGAGACGATCCGGAGCTACGACGGATCGCGGGTGCAGACGATCTTCGAGACCATCACGTTCGTGGTCGCCGCCACCGTGCTGACCTACATGACGTTCTGGATGCGCAACCATGCGCGCTCGCTGTCGAAGGAGCTGCGCGCTCACGTTGACGCCGCGCTGGACGGCCGGGCCCGCTGGGGACTGGGGCTGCTGGCCTTCCAGGCGGTAGGCCGCGAGGGGCTGGAGACAGTGGTCTTCACCCTGGCCATCATCTTTTCCACCTCGACGGCGGGCGCGCTGAGCGGGGCGGCTATCGGGCTGGCCGGGGCGCTCGCCATCGCGTTCGTGATCTACCGGCTGGGCCACCGGCTGAATATGGCCCGGTTCTTCACCGTCATCGGCCTGCTGCTGATGGTCTTCGCGGCGGGGCTGCTGGCCGATACCATCGAGAACCAGCAGCAGCTCGGCTGGCTCCCGGTGCTGGCCACGCCGATGTGGCACTCCGCTTCCCTGCTGTCCGAAGACAGCTCGTTCGGGGACGTGCTGCACAGTTTCTTCGGGTACAGCGA
>JBEKCN010000740.1:0-3288 GCA_050014855.1 Streptosporangiaceae bacterium
GCCCCGATGTTGAACTTGGGCGTGACCCTGACGCCCTTGCCCTGGAGGGCGTCGACGTAGATCTGGGCGAGCAGTTCGTCCTCGGGGAAGTTCGCCGAGCCGACCACCACGGCGCCGGTGGCCTTCGGCGCCAACGGGTTGGCGGAGGAAGAGGAACTGGCCGTGCTGCTGCCACTGCTGCTGCAGGCGGCCACGGAGACGGCGAGGCAGGCGACGGCGGCGACGCCTGCCGCGGTGGTTCTTCTGCGCGGCGCGGGCGAGGCCGCGCGGCGGGGTGAAATGGTATGCATAGGGTTATCCCTTCAATTCCAGTCGGAAAAGACGCTATCAGGAGTTCTGGGTCTGGCGGCGCAGACCCACCGGGACGATGAGCCATCTGAGCAGGATGAATATCCCCTGGACGGCCAGCGCGAGCAGGACGATGACGGCTGCTCCCCCGGCCACCACGTTGTATTGATCGCTGGCGAGACCGTCGAAGATGTAACGGCCCAGCCCGCCCAGCCCAATGTAGGCCGCGATCGTGGCCGTGGCGACGACCTGGATCGCGGAGATGCGCAGACCCAGCAGGATCAGCGGGACCGCGATCGGCATCTCGACCTTGAACAGGACCTGCCGCCCGGTCATGCCCATCCCCCGGGCGGCGTCGGTCAGCTCAGGGTCCACCCCGAGCACCCCTTCGTAGGTGTTAACCAGGATGGGCGGGATGGCCAGGAACGTCAGCGGGACGAGCCAGGAGGCCGCCGATCCGGCGGTCAGCACGAAGATCAGCACCAGCAGGCCGAGGGTGGGCAGCGCCCGGCCGAAGTTGGCCAGCGTGACCACGGCGAAGCCGCCGCGCCGCAGGTGGCCCATGGCGAGCCCGGCGGGCAGCGCGATGACGATGGCGATGCCCAGCGCGATGCCGGTGTACTCCAGGTGCTGCCCGAGCCGCACGGGGATGCTGTCGGGGCCGTGCCACTGCTGGGCCGAGATGAGCCATTGCCAGGCGATGTTGAAGTAACTCATGGCGCGCCTCCGGCCAGACAATTCATGGCGCGCCTCCGGCATGACAACTCATCGCGCCGCCTCCGGCACGGCAGCTCATGGCGCGCCTCCGCACGGCAGCTCATCGCGCAGCCTCCGGCACGACCGCTCATACCGATCCCTCGGCACGGGAACCGTGGAAGGCGGCGGAAAAGACGCGCCGCCGGTCGCGCGCGCTGCGGCCTCTCTCCCAGGGGGTCAGCCACCGGCGGGCCAGCACCAGCAGCCCGTCGGCGATAAAGGCCAGGATGACGATGAGGACCAGGGCGACGTAGATCTCGGTGGTGAAGTCGCGCTGCTCCCCGTCGGTGAAGAAGTAGCCCAGGCCACCGATGCCGATCAGCTGGCCGACGCTGACCAGGCTGATGCTGGCCACGGTGGCGACCCGCAGGCCCGCGAAGATGACCGGGACGGCGAGCGGCAGCTCGACCCGCACGGTCAGGCGCAGCGCGCCGAAGCCCATCGCCGTGGCCGCCTGGCGCACCGGCTGCGGAACCGACCGCAGGCCGTCCACCACGCTCGGGATCAGCACCGACAGCGAGAACAGGGTGAGCGGGATGATCACCGTCCAGTCGGTCAGGCCGGTGTAGTCAATCAGGACGAGATACAGCGCCAGCGAGGGCAGCGCGTAGAAAATGCTGGTCAGGCTCAGGATCGGCGGCCAGGTCCAGCGGTAGCGCACGCACATGATGCCGACCGGGATAGACACGACGATGCCGAACAGGACCGGCACGAGGGCCAGGTACAGGTGCTGTACCAGATAGTGCCCGATCAGGTCGCGGTTGGCCCAGGCCCAGCTCATGAGGCCCGGGCGCCTTCGCGGTCGGCGGCCTCTTCGGCGCCCTGGATCGCGGTCCGCAGCCGTTCGTAGGAAGTAACTCCGACGACGCGGCCGTCGCCGTCGACGCCGACGGCGAGTCCGGTGCGGGACAGCACGGTCGCGTCGAGGGCCGCGCGCAGCGAGTCCTGGCCCACCCGGAAGGTGTGGCCGTAGGGGGCGAGCGTGAGCTGGCCGAGGGTGCCGCCCCCGCTGGCGGATTCGAGCTCGGTCAGGGCGGCCCAGCCCCGCGGCTGCCCCTCGGCGCTGGTGACCAGCACCCACGGCGCACCGGCCCGCTTAGCGGCCTGCCGGCCCTGCTCGACCGTGGCGTCCGCGCTGAGCACGGTCTCGGTCTCCAGGTCGAGCCCGGCGGCGGGGAAGAAGGCCAGCCGGCGGATCCCCCGGTCGAAGCCGAGGAAGCTCTCCACGTAGTCGTCGGCCGGGGCGCCGAGCAGGCGCTCCGGCGTGTCGATCTGGGCGATCTTCCCGTGCGGGTACCAGACGGCGACCACGTCTCCCACCTTGATCGCCTCCTCGACGTCGTGGGTGACGAGCACCACGGTCTTGTGCAGCTCGCCCTGCAGACGGGTCAGCTCGTCCTGCAGGGTGGCCCGGACGATCGGGTCGACGGCGCTGAATGGCTCGTCCATGAGCAGCACGGGCGGGTCGGCGGCGAGGGCGCGGGCCACCCCGACCCGCTGCTGCTGGCCGCCGGACAACTGATAGGGGTAGCGCCTGCCCATGTCCTTATCCAGGCCGACCAGGTCCATCAGTTCCCGGGCCCGGTCCCGGGCCTTGGCCTTGGGCCACCCGTTGAGCAGCGGGACGGTGGCGATGTTGTCCTCGATCGTGCGGTGCGGGAACAGGCCGGTCTGCTGAATGACGTAGCCGATCCCCCGCCGCAGCTGGGACGCCCCCGTCTGCGAGACGTCCTGGCCGTCCAGCAGGATCCGGCCCTCGGTCGGCTCAATGAGCCGGTTGATCATCCGCAGCGTCGTGGTCTTGCCGCAGCCGCTGGGCCCGACCAGGACCATGGTCTTGCCGTCCGGGATCTCCAGGTCCAGCCCGTCGACCGCAACCGTCCCGCCTGGATAACGCTTCGTCACGCTCTCGAAGGTGATCAAGCGTGGGCCTCGCTCGTCGTCAGTAGTCGTGCCCGGTGATCTATCCCCGGCATCTGCCCGCCTGAGACCATCCCCGGCATCTGCCCGCCCGAGACGGGGATTCACCCCCGCACTGGCATGAATATTTTTCTTCATGCTCTTGACCCCCGGAAAGGGTGTCAAGACGACAGTCGCGGGAGGATGCGAAGTTGTTACGTAAGGGAGGAGCCGTGACGTCCGCCGAACCAGCCCAGGCCGCAGCGGCCGCCGTCCTCGACGGCATCGGCCTGACGTGCGCGAAGGTCCGTAAAATCGCGCGCGACGGGCAGCGCGTCGCGGTCG
>JBEKCN010000741.1:0-3283 GCA_050014855.1 Streptosporangiaceae bacterium
GGCTGGCGGTACCGCAGCACTACGCCTTCACCGGCGGCACCGTGGGCGACATGCTCTTCCTCAAGAGCGACAAGGACCCCGCTCACTTCGTCGAGGCCGCCCGCCGCCTGGCCCCCGACATCCCGGTCAAGGTCATCAGCCCCGGCGAACCGCTGACCGTCGCCCCCTGACCCCGAGCAGCCGAGCGGAGCCCCGACCATGCCCAGCGACGACAACAGCGTCCGTGACGCCCTGAACCGCTAGAGCCTCAAGGTCAGCCGGGACGACCCCGGCCCGCGGCCGATGATCGCGGTCCTCGACGCGAGGCCGGGCCTGGCCGGCCAGCTCCGCGAGAAGATCGCCGAACTGGCCGCCCAGGTCCGCCGCGAGCCCGGCTGCCTCACCTTCACCGCCTACGAGGCCCGCGACGTACCCGCCGCTTCTACCTCTATGAGGTCTACGCCAGCGCTGCCGCGTTCGCCGAGCACCTGCAGACCCAGCCCGTGCACGACTTCATCGCGGCCGTTCCCGCCCTCAGCACCGCCCAGCAAGGAAGCCTCGTGCAACTCGACGAGATCACCCTCGGATGAAGGCGCCGATCCCGCCAACGGCGCGATGCACGCGTACTCCGCTGACCGAAAGGACCTGCAGTGCCAGACGTTAAGACCGTGCCCCGCTGGCTCCGGGCCGCCAACCGCGCGGCGCTCGCCATGTCGCGCCTCGGGCTCCCGATGGGGCCCGTCTGCGTGCTCACGGTGCCGGGACGGCGCACCGGCAAGCCGCGCTCCGCTCCGGTCTCGCCGCTGACGGTCAGCGGCGGCCGGTACGTGGTGTCTGCGCTGCCGGATTCCGACTGGGCCCGCAACGTCCGGGCCGCCGGGCACGCCCAGCTCTCCCGCGGGCGCCGCCGCGAGCCCGTCACGCTCACCGAGGTCACCGACAGCACCCTGAAAGAGCAGGTCATGCGCGCCTACCCGCGCGAGGTCCCCAAAGGCGCCCCGATGTTCGCCCGGGCCGGCATCACCACCAGCCCCGACCCCGACGCCTTCGCCGCAGCCGCCAGCCACGTCGCGGTATTCCAGATCCGCCCAGCGCCGCCAGCGCGGCGAAACGAGGATGCGCCATGACCGTTCTGGTGACCGGTGCCCGGGGGGACGTCGGCGGGGCCGTGCTGGCGGGGCTGGTGGCGGCCGGGGAACCGGTGCGCGCGTCGAGCCGTGCCCCCCGACCCGGCGAGTTCCCCGCCGGTGTCGAGGTGGCGCGCGCTGACCTGGCCGACCCGGCGTCCTGGCCGGCCGCCCTGGCCGGCGTGCGCAAGGTGTTCCTCTACGCGCATCCCGAAGGCGCGGCGGAGTTCGCGGCGGCGGCGCGGAAGGCGGGCGTGGAGCACGTGGTCCTGCTGTCCTCCAGCACGGTACTGTCACCGGACTCCGAAGCCAACCCGATCGCAGCGCGGCACGTCGCGGCGGAGCGGGCGCTGGACGAGGCCGGCCTTGAGCGGACCTTCGTGCGGCCGGGCTACTACGCGACGAACGCGCTGCGCTGGTGGCAGTCGATCCGCACCGGGCGCGTTCTGCGCACCGCGTTCCCCGAAGCGGTCACCTGCCCGGTCCACGAACGCGATATCGCCCAGGTGGCGGTGCGGGCACTGCTGGACGACACGCACCGCGGCGCTGCCTACCCCGTGCTGGGGGCAGGCCCGGTGACCGTGCGCGAGCAGGTCGCCGCGATCGCCGCGGCGCTCGGCGAACCAGTGCGGCTGGAGGAGGTGGACGTGGACACCTACCGCGCCCAGCTGCTCACCCAGCTGCCCGGGCCGATCGTCGAGCGCGTCCTCCAGGACCGCGGGAGCGTGCCCCCGCTGCCCGCCGAGCTGGCCACCGACGCGGTGCCCGAGATCCTGGGCCGCCCCGCGCTGACGTTCGCCGCGTGGGCCCGCGACCACGCAGCCGACTTCCGCTAACCGCATGAACCACGTGAGTCAGCCGCTGAAGCCCCAGGCTCCCGCCGATTGCCCGGGGCGGACCTGCGCGGTAGCGACAATCGCCGCCTGCGGGTAGCGACGGCGTCCGGGATGACGGCCGCCTGATCGAAGGGTAGGTCGTCGGGGATGCCGACTAGTGCCCTGCAGATCACTATTGAACGACCCGGCGCACGGCGACGACGTTCTGCTGCCAGTAACCCTTGAACGGGGTGATCTCGATGTCCTCGCCGGTCTGCGGCGCCTGAATGACCAGCCCCTGGCCAACGTACATGCCGACGTTCCCGGGATCCTCAGCCGTGCCGTCGGAGCCAGGGGTAAACAGCAGGTCCCCCGGCATGAGGTCGCTGAACGAGTAAACCGCCGTCCCGGCATACACCTGCTGGAAGGTCGTACGCGGCAGCGAGACCCCGGCAGCCCGGGAGGCCATCATGATCAGCCCCGAGCAGTCGTACCCGACCGGCCCCGTCCCGCCCCACACATACGGCTTCCCGAGCTGGGCCACCGCATACAAGATCGCTGCCGCCACGACACACCGCTGCTCAGGATCAAGAGTTGCTTGCACCACACCTGTCGCACCGGTAGCGTTACCAGCATCAGCCTTCTGAGCTGGGCAAACACGGGGATTGAGCGTGACCTCACCGCCAGGACCCCCAGAGAAGATGTAAGGCTTGCCGAGCTGGGCGCGGGCGAACGCGACCGCCGTCGCGGCGGCCGGGGACGGTGCCGTGCTGGCCGCCGCGCCAGACACGGGCAGGGCGTGAGGATGGGAAGCGGCCAGCAGCAGGCCCGCGGCAACAGCGGACGCCACAAACTTCCCGTTGACGCGTCGACGACGGCGGCGGATACGGTGCAAGGTGGCGGGCCTCCTTCTGGGGGCTAGTCGGAGTGACCCCCGGCCCGGTGGTCTTCTTGGCGGTTGACACCGGGCCCGGGGGTATATCGTCAGGACGCGGTTTCGATCACCGCTGTCAGGTGGTCGTGCAGTTCGGTGGCGCGGTCGTAGCCGACCGGCCACTCCCGCTTGATCTGGCGGATCGAGGGGACCTACCCGGCGGCGAGCTCGGCGGCGTAGTGCTTCCGCAGCCGTTCCGGGGTCGCTGGCCCCGGCTGCTTCCCGTCGGCCGCCGGGGGGCGTTTCCGGGTGACCTCGGGCACGGAGTGCAGGGGTGTTCCCGGGGTCGCTTCGGGGGCGGCCTCCGTTGCGGGGGCCGGCGACCCTGAGACGGTCTCCGGGGGCACTGCGGGGCCGGTCTCCGGGGTCACGTCCGGGCCGGTCTGCGGAGCGAGTTCGCCGAGGCGGTACAGGGTGCGGACGCGGCG
>JBEKCN010000742.1:0-3945 GCA_050014855.1 Streptosporangiaceae bacterium
CGGATGCGCGAGCAGGACTTCGGTGAAATTCACCACCACGATGGCCTGTCGCCGGCCTGGCCCATCTCGTATGCGGACATGGAGCCGTATTACAGCGCCGCCGAGGCGATGTACCAGGTGCACGGCGCGCGGGGGGAGGATCCGACCGAGCCGCCGGCCAGCGGGCCCTACCCGTACCCCGCCGTCTCCCACGAGCCCCGGATTCAGCAGCTGTCCGATGACCTCGAGAAGGGGGGATACCACCCGTTCCACGCGCCGTGCGGCATCCTGCTCAACGAGGCGAACCTGCCATACAGCATCTGTGTGCGCTGCGGGGACTGCGACGGCTTCCCGTGCCCGCTGCACGCCAAGTCCGACGCCGAGGTGCTTGGCGTCCGCCCCGCCCTCGAGCACGCCAACGTCACGCTGCTGCGGAACGCGCGGGCGGTGAAGCTGGAAACCAACCCGGCCGGCACGGCGGTCACCGAGGTGGTGGTCGAGCGGGACGGCGAGACGCAAGCGTACGGGGCCGACATCGTCGTCGTCTCCTGCGGTGCGGCCAACTCCGCCAAGCTGCTGCTGGCCTCGGCCAGCGACAAGCACCCGGCGGGGCTGGCCAACAGCTCCGATCAGGTCGGCCGCAACTTCATGTACCACGACAGCCAGGCCGTGCTCGCCCTGTCCAAGGACCCGAACCCGACCGTGTTCCAGAAGACTCTCGGCGTCAACGACTTCTACTTCAGCGGCCCGGACTTCGACTACCCGATGGGCAACATCCAGATGATCGGCAAGTCGCAAGCGGAGATGTTCCGTGGCGAGAAGCCGCTCGAGACCAAGTTCGCGCCCAACTGGGCGCTGCGCGACGTCGCGGAGCACGCCGTGGACTTCTGGCTGTCCACCGAGGACCTGCCGCAGCCAGACAACCGGGTCACCCTCGGCCCCGACGGCAACGTGCACATCCTGTACACGCCGAGTAACCCCACCGCGGCCAAGCGGCTGTACCACCAGCTCAAGTCGATGCTCGGCTCACTCGGCATGCACGAGAATCACCTAGCCCACCGGTTCGCGTACATGAAAACCGACATCCCGGTCGCCGGCTGCGCGCACCAGGCCGGGACCGTCCGCTTCGGCGCCGACCCCGCGACGTCCGTGCTCGACCCCAGCTGCCGGGCCCATGAACTGGACAACCTCTACGTGGCTGACACCAGCATTTTCCCGAGCATCAGCGCGGTGAACCCGGCCCTGACCGCGATGGCCAACGCCATCCGGGTCGGCGACCATATCCTCGGCCGGCTCGGCTGAGCATGGGCCGGGAGGCTCCCAAGGACCTGTGGTCATCGTTGTGCTGCGCATTAAAGCGCCGAATACCGATGAAAAGGCGGTCAATTCACCCCGCAGATTAGAAGTTCGTTACCAGGCTATTTTGTTACTCGGCACTTACCCGCCGTCCCGGCAAATTGACGCGCTGTCGCGGCACATGTACCCGGCGCCCACGCCTTGCAATCGATTTCATCCTGTTCAGGCCGTGCTCCTAGTTTGTTTTTGAGTAGAAAAAATGCCAAGGTGGGAGGCGTCCGGGGGGCTGCTCGAGACCAAGGCAGCGGTACGTCCACCAGCTGGGGGTAACGTGGGCCGCGCTGAGCGGGATGTCATGCCTAGTACTCCAAAGGTTCACCCAATTTATGCCGCTGATCGTCAGCTTCATCCCGTAAGTCCGCATAACAACGGCAACGGGTCCGATGCTGCGGGCGGTGTCATTGCGGCGGAGCCAGCCTGGCCTGCTGGCCTGCCGGCGGCAGCGCCGGCGGGCCTCGATGTGGTCCTGGAGACGAAGCTGCACGCTCCCGCGGCCCGGACGGAGTGGGTACAGCGCGCGGAGCTGATCGCCCGGCTGGCGGGTACTGCCGCCAAGCTTGTTCTGGTCGCCGCCCCGGCGGGCTTCGGGAAGACGACTCTGGTCGCCCAGTGGCAGCTGAGCCCGGCCGAAAGCCGCCCGTTCGCCTGGATCTCACTCGATCCCGGTGACAACGATCCCGGCCGGCTGTGGTGGCACGTCGCCCATGCTCTGCGGCGCGCCTGCCCGGAGTTCAGCGCCGATGGCGTCCTGGCCCTCGTCCGGGGCCAGCCGCCGGACTTTGCCGAGACGCTGCTTCCGTTGCTGATCAACGAGCTGGCCAAGCTGACGGAGCCGGTCGTTCTGGTGCTGGACGACTACCACGTGATCAGCGAGCCTGACTGCCATGACCAGCTCGCTTTCCTGCTCCTGCACCTGCCGCCGACGGTCCGGTTGGTGCTGCTCACCCGGGCCGACCCGCCGCTGCCGCTGGCCCGCGTCCGGGCCGCCGGGGAGATGGCCGAGGTCGGGGCGCACGAGCTGCGGTTCGCGCCCGCGCATGCGGCTGAGCTCGTCGCCGCGGTCGCCGGCATCGAGCTCAGCCCGGCCGATCTGGCCAAGCTCGTCGACCTGACCGAAGGCTGGCCCGCCGGGATCTACCTGGCGGCGCTTTTGCTGCACGGGCGCCCGTCGCCCCATGACGTCATCCGCCGGTTCAGCGGCAACAGCCGGTTTGTCGAAGAGTTTCTGGCCGAGGAGGTGCTCGGCCGCCAGCCGGGCCATGTGCGGCAGTTTCTCCTGCGCACCTCGATCCTCGGCCGGTTCTGCGCGCCGCTGTGTGATGCCGTGACCGGGTCGGCCGACGCGGCCGAGATTATCGACACCCTCGAACGGGAAAACCTCTTCGTCGTACCACTCGACGACACCCGGCAATGGTTCCGCTATCACCATCTCTTCGCCGAGATGCTCCGCGCTGAGCTCAGCCGCGCCGAACCGGAAATCGTGCCCGCCCTGCACGAGCGCGCCGCCGCCTGGTACCGCCGGTCGGGCTGCGCGGATGAGGCGATAAGTCACGCGTGCAGCGCCGGTGACGTGGCCGGCGTCATCGATCTCATGGCGCGGCACTGGTACGCCTACGTGAACTCCGGCCAGGTCGCGACCGTTCGCCGCTGGCTGAGCCTGCTCGGCGACGACATCGTCAGCGCTGAGCCACTGGCGGCGCACTGTGCGGCGTGGGCCGCGGCGCTGTCCGGTGACCAGGAATCTCTGCGGCGCTGGCTGCCGCTGGTGAAGGCCGGCGACTACGAGGGAGCGCTTCCGGACGGCATCCGGTCGCTCCGGTCGTCGGCGGCGTTGCTGCAGGGCATCTTCGGGTTCGAGGGCATTGGCCGGATGCGCGCTGCCGCGGCCGAGGCGGTCGCCCTGGAGACCGATCCGGCGTCGCCGTGGCACGCACTGGCCCGGGCGACTTCGATGTGGCCGCCGAACAGGCGCAGCAGACCTCGCCCGCCGGGGCTTCCGCGGTTATCCGCGTGCTGGGACTTGCGGTCCTGTCCCTGATCGCGGTCGACCGGGGAGAATTGGATCAGGCGGAGCAGTGGGCCCGTACGGCTCAGGAAATCCTGGCCAGCGCTGACCCGGGCCTCAGCGCAGCCCCGCAGAGTTCGCTCGCCTTCACGGCGGCTGGCGAGGTGGCGGCCCGGCGCGGGCGGCTCACCGAGGCCCGCTGGGAGTTTGAGCGTGCGCTCGAGAGCCGGCGGGGGAAGCATGGCATCAGCTCCTGGCCCACGCTTGAGCTTCTGCTCCGGTTCGCGCCGGTACTGTCCGACCTCGGCGACCGGCCCCGGGCCATCGCCCTGCTCACCGAAGCCAGGTCGATTCTCGTCGCATCCCCGGACGGCGGGGAGGCTCAGTTCGCCCGGCTGGACCGGATCGAGCGGCGCCTCGTGGGCCGGCCGCGGTCCATCGCGCTGGGCGCGCCCTTGACCGAACGCGAGGCGGCCGTGCTGCGGCTGCTGCGCGGATCACTGTCCCTGCGCGAGATCGGCCAGGAGCTCTACCTGTCGCCGAACACGATCAAGACCCACACTCAGGCGATCTACCGCAAACTCGGCGTCTCCACTCGCCATGAC
>JBEKCN010000743.1:0-3273 GCA_050014855.1 Streptosporangiaceae bacterium
GAACGCACCTGCGACCTCTGTCAGCCCCGCCGCGGCGTTCGGCGCCGATTTCGCCCTGACGATCCCCGGGCACCAGCCGCACCGACACGGGCCGCGCACAAGCACCGCTAGCCGGACGCCCGTAACGGCACGGGCAGAGGCCACTGGCGCGGGCCGCCGCCTGACGGTATTGCTCGATGGGGCTACTCCGCCAGCGTCGAGCCATGGCGTTCAGCGGTCTGGCCGATCCCCCGGGTACCCTCTGAAATATGGACGCTCCGTTCCGTCCCCTCCGCGGACGTGAGCAGGAGCTCGCGGTCATACGTCGGCGGCTGAACCAGGTCCGGGCCGGTACCGGTTGCGTGGTCGTGGTGGAGGGAAGCGCCGGGCTCGGCAAGACGAGGTTGCTCGACGAGTGCGTATCGCTGGCTGGGGCGCTCTCGTTTCGGGTCGGGCGAGGAGCGGCCGAGCCGGGGCGTGCAATCGAGCTGGGTGCCCTCTTCGACGCGTTGTTTGAGGGGGATCCACCGCTCGCGGATAGGCGCGCGCTTAATGACGTCCACGCTTCTCCGGAGTTCTTGTTCTGGCTCCTCCAGGACGTGCAGTCCCTTATTGAGGCGGCTGCTCTCAAGAATCCCGTGCTTATCTGTCTCGATGATCTGCACTGGGGCGGGACCAGTCTGTCGGTCGCAATGCGGCAGCTCCCTTTGCGCCTCTCGTCGCTTCCTGTGGCGTGGGTCATGGCATCTCGGCCCGGCCAGGGCCTGCATCAGATGCAGCAGGCGAAAGCCGAGCTCATCGAGTCCGGAGCGAAACTGATTCGGTTGGCGCCGCTCAACCGCGAAGCGGTCGCGCAGGTCGCGACCGACGTGCTCGGAGTCGAGGCGGACGAGGAACTCCTCCAGAAGGCGGACCGGGTCCAGGGCAATCCGTTCCTGCTTGTTGAGTTCTTCCGCGGACTCCAGGACGACCTCCTCGTTTCGCTTGATTCAGGGCGCGCGACGCTCGCTGAGGACCGACTGCCCCATCGCGTGAGTGACAGCATGCGTGGGCGACTTGCGCGCATGTCACCGGCAGCGGAACGCGCTGCGACGTTCGCGTCGGGCCTCGGACGCAGGTTCAGCATTCACGACCTGGCTGCGATGACCGCTATGCCGCTCACGGAGCTGATAGACCCGGTCAACGAGCTCGTTCAGGCCGATATTTTCGCTGACGACGGCGGTCGGCTGGCGTTCCGGCACGACATCATCCGGGAGGCCGTTCGCGGCAGCTTGCTGTCGCCGGTCCGGCGTGCAGTCGACCGGCAGGCCGCGGACGTGCTGCTCGCACGCGGCGCGCTCCCGGTAGAGGTGGCCACCCAGCTCGTTGAAAGCGCAGAACCAGGCGATGACGTCGCGATCGAGACGGCGCTCAAGGCAACCCAGGTCCTCGGTGCTTCCGATCCCGCCGCGGCAGCTGAGCTAGCCGCGAACGCGCTCGACCTCACCCCACTCCACCACCCTCTCCGGGGTCCGTTGGTCGCCCAGCGGACCGTGTCACTTTTCGCAGCCGGTCTTGCGGAGGAGGGTAAGCGGTTCGCTGATTCTGCACTCCGGCAGGCGATGCCCACCGAGGAAGAGGCGAGGGTACGTGTCAGCCTCGCCAGCATGTTCGATCTCTCTCCCGAGGTCCGGTCGGAAAACGCCCGCGCGGGCCTCGCTCTTCCGTCTTTGCCCACGGATCTACGTGCCGAACTCTGGGCTGCGCTGTACCACAGCCTGAGCGTGGCCGGACGGAAGGAGGAGGCGCTCGACATCGAGCCGAGTGCCCGCGAGGCTGCATACGCGAGCACGAGCGAGGTGTGCCGGTTCGCGTTTGAGGTCCCGGAGTCGGGACTGGCGTACCAGCTACTCGACTTCGGGCGCTCGCTCGAGATTCTCTTGACTGCAGAACGCCGTCAGCTCAATGGCCAAGGCGACGCGCGAGCTCGTCTCGCGCACATGCTCCGATCATGGATTCTCGCCGCAACAGATCGGTACGAGGACGCCCTTCAAGCTATCGACGCCGGGGTGATCGCCGCCCAGCGCGACCGGCAGAACTGGGCGCTGCGCGTCTTCGAGACCACACGTGGCCGGCAGATGCTGCAGATGGGGAACCTCACCGAGGCGGCGCTCGCGCTTGAAGGCCGCTTTAGTACTGAGGAGGCCCATCTCATTGCCGGAGCCCTCCATGCGCCCTCGGTCGTCGCGCTCGGCACACTCAAGATCCACACTGGAGACGAGTCCGGCGCGCTGGAGGCTGCCGAGATCGCGAAGATCATGCTGCAGGCGAAGGCACCTTGCGTCCGACATCATGCGATGTGGTATCTCGCGCTGCTCGCCCTGTCCCAGGGCGACCCGATGCAGGCGCACGAGTGGCTCTGCTCCTACGGACATGAGCAGCGGCTCTCGATGTTCCCGCTTTACCCACACGAGGTCGCATACGACGCTGAACGCGTGCGCATCGCTGCGGCGGTGGGTGACGAGGAACTCGCAGAACACGGAATCTCGATCGCTGAACGCCGCGCGAGCCTCAATCCAGATGTCCCTTCGTGCGCTGCGGCAGCAGCGCACGCCCGAGGCATCTGGAGCGACTCCGCGCAGGATCTTGAGCGCGCGGTTTCGCTCTATCGAGGCGGACCTCGCCCTCTTGCCCACGCGTCCGCGCTCGAAGACCTCGGCCGGGTGCTGGCGCAACACGGCGACAACGCGCCGGCAATCGCCGCGCTCGACAAGGCGCTGACGATTTCGGCGCGCGTCGGGGCGAGCTGGGACGGTGCACGCGTCCGGGGCCGGCTTCGCCGTCTCGGCGTGCGACGGCGTCCCGCCAGAATCGACCGGCCGAAGACCGGGTGGGAGGCACTGACCGAAGCCGAGTCCGTGGTCGCCAATCTTGCCGCGCATGGATGCACCAATCGGGAGGTCGCCGACAAGCTCTTCATCTCCCCGCACACCGTCCACTCTCATCTTCGCCACGTCTTCGAAAAGCTCGGAGTCAATTCCCGTGTGCACCTCACGAGGCTTATCGCGGGCCGATCGCTCCAATCGCCAGGAGATCCGGACGCCGAGCGTGGGTGATGAGCCCGCAAGGTCGTGGAGATAAGTTCGGCCGTCGCACCGAGTCGACGGGCGCCTCGCTGGTGTAACTCGCCAAGCGGTTAGCCAGCTGCACGCGTGATTGCACACCGAGTTTCGCGAACACCGCGCGGAGGTGGGTGCCCACGGTGTTAATGGAGACGCCCAGGGCGGATGCGGCGGACTTGTTGGTGTGTCCCTC
>JBEKCN010000744.1:0-3271 GCA_050014855.1 Streptosporangiaceae bacterium
CTGGCTCCGGGGTCCTTCAGGTATCCCTGCCCGATGCCTACTGGAACCGCCTCGGCCTGCTGCCCCTCACCCAGACCTGGCAGCGTCTCAATCCGACAGCTTGACGAACCGCCGGATGCGGGCCCGCATGTCCGGTGGTGTGGTAGGGGGCAGGGCGACCCCGCCCCCTCCCCGATCATGCATCAGTGTTGTGATGTCATGCCCGGAGCTGGGCACGCAGCACTGAGTCGGCTGAGTGCGCGGGATCGCCGTCATTGGCCTGCCGGCTGATGTCAACATAGCTGTAACCGAGGGTCAGGGTGGCGGGCAGCCGGTAGCTGACGGGGCTGCCGGGCGTCAGCAGGATGCCGACCGGCAGCATCTTCCCGGACGCCGGCTGCAGCAGCCAGGCCTCGTAGAAATGCCCGCGCCCCGCCGGCGGCAGGCTGCTGATGGTGATGGTCATCTGCCGGGCGGTGGGGCCGAGACTGACGATGACGACTGTGCCATGTGCCGCTGCCGGTGCGCTGCCGCCCGCCACCGGCGATAGCGTGCCGGCTGCTACCGTGGCCGGCCGCGTCGCCGTGGCCGGCTTGGTCAGGACGTAGGTGCTGATCGCGGTTCCTGCGGCCAGTGCCACCGCGGCAGCCACCGCGCCGGCCCGCAGCCACCGGCGTGGCTGCCTTGTCACCGGCAGGGACGGCAGATCGCCCGCTGTTTCCGGCACCCCGGCGCTAGCCGCCGGAATCCCGCGCAGGAGGCGGGAGGCGCAGGTAAGTGCTATGTGCGCGCGCAGCGACTCATGGAGAGCCTGTGTACACTGCGGGCACGTCTGGGCATGTCGCAGGACAGCCGCCGCGTCGGCCGGGCTCAGCTCGCCAGCCAGCAGCGCAGCCAGCTCGTCGCCGATGTGCGGGCCCATCGGCTTTCTCCGTCATCCAGCAGCGCGGCCAGCCGGCGCAGGCCGCGGGCCGTGCGCGCCTTCACGGTCCCGAGCGGGACATCGAGCCGCGCCGCGATCTCGGCCTGGGTATGGCCGCGGAAGTAGGCAAGCTCGAGGACCGTGCGCTGCTCCGGGGATAGCTGGCCCAGCATGCCGCGCACCGTCAGCGCGTCTACGTAGCCGGCTGCCACGTCATTTTCCTGGTCCCTGACGACGTCGCGGAACTCGTCGAGAGGCACCACAGCGTGACGCCGCCTGCGGAGCTCGTCGACCACTCGACGCTTGGCGATGGTGAAGACCCATGCGTGCAGAGACCGAGCCGGGTCGTACCTGCCGGCACTCTGCCAGACGTCGACGAAGACCCGCTGGACCACGTCCGGAGCCTCGCTCGGGCCGACATAACGGCGAGCATAGGCCAGCACGCTGGGCCCGAGCAGCCGGTAGGCCTGCTCCAGTGCGTGCTGGTCCCCGGCAGCCAGGCGGGCACCCAGCGCGGGCAGCAGGTCAGCTTCGCTCGCATCTGGTACTACGGCATATTCAGGTGCGCGGGATGCCACCGGCTGCCCCGGCGGCCGCCGTGCGTCCGCGGCCGCGCCGTGCTCGCGGGAGGCGGTGCCGGTCCCGGCCGCCGGGACGTTGGCGCGGGAGCCCATGCCGTCAACTTTCGTCTAAGGTTTGTCGAGAGACGGTAGCTCTCGCGGCCAGATATTGTCAAACGTCTGTCTAAGCGCTGTAGAGTGCTGGCATGGACGCTCCAGGCGGCTCGATGGACACTCCCGACGGCTCGCCGGTGCTGCGCATCGGTGAGCTCAGCAGGCGCGCCGGCGTGACCGACCACGTCCTGCGGGCGTGGGAGAGCCGCTACGGCCTCCTGCAGCCGGTGCGCTCGGCGGGCGGCTTCCGGCTGTACTCCGAGGCGGACGCGCTGCGGGTCCGCCGGATGCAGGCCCACCTGGCCCGCGGGCTGTCGGCCGCCGAGGCGGCGCGAGCGGTGCTCGGGGAGGACAGCGGGGCCGGGGCAGACCCCGGCCGGGCCGCCGGGCCGCACCGCGCCCGGCCGGCGGCGGGTGAGCTGTCCGGTGACCTCCGGCAGGCCCTGGACGCCTTCGACGAGCCGGCCGCGCAGGCAGTCCTTGACCGGCTCGTATCCGACCTGTCCCTGACGGCCGTGCTCCGGGACGTGGTGCTGCCGTATCTGGCCGAGCTCGGGGAGCGCTGGCGCCGGGGCACGGCCAGCGTCGCCCAGGAGCACTTCGCCACCAACGTCATCCGCGGTCGGCTCGCCGGGCTGGCCCGGGGCTGGGGGAACGGGCACGGCCCCCGCGCCGTCCTGGCCTGCCCCCCGGGCGAGCTTCACGACCTGGCGCTGATGGTCTTCGGCATCGTGCTCAACCGCAACGGGTGGAGGATCGACTACCTCGGGATGAGCACCCCGGTCGAGGAGCTGGCACGGACGGTCGACGCCAGGCACCCGGACCTCGTCGTCCTGGCCGCGACCCTGCCGGAGAACCTCGAGCCCCTCGTTGCGCAGCTCACCGCGCTCGCCCGGCACGCTCCGCTCGCCCTGGCAGGAGCCGGCGCCACGCCGGAGATCGCGGGCGCCGCGGGAGCCCGGCTGCTGACCGGCGACCCAGTCACCGAGGCCGAGAATATTCAGTGGCCGCCGTAAACGCGCTCGCGGGCGGCGCCTCCGGCTTCGCGGACAGCCGACCGTGCCCGGCCCTGGCCGAGAACGGCCCGGCGTGGCCGCGACCACACGCCACCCCGGCTGCTACCACGGCGCCAGCGGACCATCCAACCGGCCCGCCGCCGAATATCCGCACCCGTTCCCTTGACTGGATGGCGCGCGGCGCGTGTCAGAGCCTGCTGGAACACGTACTGAGCCGCTGGTCCCCCGGCAGCCAGGCGGGCACCCAGTGCGGCCGCAGCTCAGCTTCACTCACATCTGGTACCCCGGCATATTCAGGTGCGCCGGATGCAACCGGCCGCGCTGCGGCAGCGAAGTACGGGGTGACGTGGCAGCATCGGCGCCGCGTCTGTCTGCTGGAACGGAGCACCTATGAAACTGAGAAGGCTTCTCGCGGCCGGGCTGGGAGCGGCTGCCCTGATCCTGGCGGCGCTGCTGGCGGCAGCTCCGGCGGGCGCAGCCGCCGGCAACGCGACGATCACGGTTGTGCACGGCATCCCGGCCACGCCGGTCGATGTTTACGCCAACGGCAGCAAGCTCCTGTCGGACTTCACCTTCAAGACGGTCACCCAGCCGCTGAGCGTGCCCGCCGGCAGCTACACGATCGACGTGCGCAAGGCCGGTGCGGCACCGGCGAGCGCGCCGATCCTGTCAGCGACCGA
>JBEKCN010000745.1:0-3263 GCA_050014855.1 Streptosporangiaceae bacterium
CGCTGTTCCACGGTGATCCGCGCGCCGTCGGGGGTGCCCGGATCGATGGTCGACTCGGGCACCGCGACCACGAACGGAACCCGTGCGTGCCGGGCGGCCAGCGCGAGGCTGTAGGTGCCGATCTTGTTGGCCACATCGCCATTGGCCGCGATCCGGTCCGCTCCGACCACGACCGCGTCGACCAGTCCCTGGCTGATCAGGAATGGGCCGGCCGCGTCGGGGATGAGGTAGTGCTCGATGCCGAGCTGGCCGAGCTCCCAGCAGGTGAGCCGCGAGCCCTGCAGCAGCGGGCGGGTCTCGTCCACCACGACGTGCTGGACTGCGCGCTCGTTGTTCAGGGCGCGGATGACGCCCAGCGCCGTGCCCCAGCCCAGGCAGGCCAGGCTGCCGGTGTTGCAGTGGGTCTCGATCCGCAACGGCCCGGGCCCGCAGGTGTCCCGCAGGAAGCGGGCCCCCCGTTCGCTCATCCGGTGGGTCGCGGTGACCATCGCGGCCAGCGTGGCCAGCGCCGCGGCTTCCACGGCGGCGGGCCCGTCCGGGATCACGGCCGCGGTGGCCTCGGTCTCGCGGTGCAGGTTCACGGCGGTGGGCCGGGCGTCGCCGATGCGCTTGACCGCACCGGCCAGCCGGGCCTCGTCCCAGCCCTGCTCCTTGGCCAGCCGCGCGGCCAGGGCTACGCCGAGCGCGCCCGCGGCGCCGAGCACCGGGGCGCCGCGGACGGCCAGCCGGGTGATCGCGTCCACCAGCTCGTCGACCGTGGTGAGATGAAGCATGCGGATCTCGTGCGGGAGCATGGTCTGGTCGATGGCGACGATGTGGCCGTCGCGCCAGCCGAGGACCTCGAGCGTGCCGGCCGGCTGAGCGGCACCGGAATCCATACCCTGACGCTACCCGAGGAAGGGACGCGCGATGCTGCTCGGCGAGCTGCGCACGGAGGTCGCGGGGGTGTGCCGCCAGCTCGTCGCGGCGGGCCTGGTGATCGGGACCGCCGGGAACGTGAGCGCGCGCGACGGTGACCTGGTGGCCGTGACGCCGAGCGGGCTGGACTACGGGTCGCTCACCGCCGAGCTGGTCGGCGTGCACCGGCTGGACGGCTCCCCGGTGGAGGCCCCGCTGCAGCCGAGCAGTGAACTGCCCCTGCACCTGAGCGTCTACACCGCGACGGGCACGGCGGCGATCGTGCACACCCACTCCCCCGCCGCCACGGCCGCTTCCACCCTGGTGGACGAGATCCCGGCGGTCCACTACTACGTGGCACTGTTCGGCGGGCCGGTCGCCGTCGCTCCGTACGCCACCTACGGAACGGAAGAGCTCGCCGCGCACGTCGCCGGGGCGCTGAACGGCCGGACCGGCTGCCTGATGGCCAATCACGGCGCGGTCACGACCGGGCCCGACCTGGCCACGGCCTACGGCCGCGCCGTCTACCTGGAGTGGCTGTGCGACGTCTACTTGCGGGCGGCCGCCGCCGGGACCCCGCGGCTGCTGCCGCCCGAAGAGATCGACCGCGTCACCGGCAAGCTCGCGGGCTACGGACAGCAGCCGCCCCGCTGACCGCGGACCCAGGAGGGCCGAGGGCATCAGGGCGGCCCTGGCGCCGCGGGTCTGAACGGGACGCGGTATGGCGGGCGCCGCCGCCCAGCTGGCGTCCGGTATGCACCGCCCCGGGCCGCGCATCCTGCGGCGGGCGTAGGAGGGCACGTGGCGGGGAACGACCCCGGGGGCGGAAGCGGGCCGGCCGGCTCGCGGACTGGACCGGATGGAGACGTGGATGGCCCTGATGTTCCTCAACGGCGGCGGGATGCGCGGTGGGCCCGTGCACCAGCACATTGCGGGCGTCCCGCTGATCGGCGAGGCGCGGACCGCGCCGCTGTACCGGTTCTACTCCATCCGGGACGAGTACCCCGGCCTCTACCCGGCCGACCGTGAGCCCGCGGAGGGACACTCCATCCTCGGCGAGCTGTACGACGTGCCCATGCCGCTGCTGCGCACGCTGCTGGCGAGCGAACCCCCGGAACTGGAACTGTCGATCGTGGAGCTGGCTCGAGGGCAGCTTTCGTTCAGCATGATCCTGCGTGACGAAGAACGGCGGCAGGGCGGCTACACCGACATCAGCCAGTACCGCGGCTGGCGGGCCTACCGCGCCGCGCTGGGCGATCCGGCCGGCGCATGACCTCCTGCGACCTGGTGCTGCGGGCCCGGCGGATGGTGACGCCCGGCGGCGAGGGCCCCGGCTGCGTCGCGGTCAGCGGCGGGACCATCGTGGCGGTCGAGCCGCTGGCGGCCGGGCTGGACGGCCGCGAGGTGATCGAGCTGGGCGACGACGTGGTGCTGCTGCCCGGCCTGGTGGACACGCACGTGCACGTCAACGACCCGGGCCGGGCCGACTGGGAGGGCTTTCGCACGGCCACCGCCGCCGCGGCCGCGGGCGGGGTCACCACCATCATCGACATGCCGCTGAACAGCCTCCCGCCGACGGTCGACCCGGCCGCGCTGGCGGCCAAGCGCGCCGCGGCGGCCGGGCGCTGCCACGTCGACGTGGGCTTCTGGGGCGGCGCGATCCCAGGCAACGCCGCCCAGCTCGGGCCGCTGCACGGCGCCGGTGTGCTCGGCTTCAAGTGCTTCCTGCTGCCGTCGGGAGTGGGCGAGTTCCCGCCGCTCAGCCCGGCCGAGCTCGAGGCCGGCCTGGCGATCGTGGCGGCGCTGGGCTCGCAGATGATCGTGCACGCCGAGGACCCCCACGTCATCGAGCGGGCTCCGCAGCCGGCCGGGCGGGACTACGGCACGTTCCTGCGGTCCCGCCCCGGGGAGGCGGAGAACCTGGCCATCGGGCTGCTGCTCGACCTGGCCGGGCGGACCGGCGCACGCGTGCACATCCCGCACCTGTCCAGCGCGGCGGCGGCCGGCCAGATCCGTGCCGCCCGGGCCCAGGGAGTGCAGGTCACGGCCGAGACCTGCCCGCACTACCTGGTGTTCAGCGCCGAAGAGGTACCGGACGGGGCGACGCAGTTCAAGTGCTGCCCGCCGATCCGCGAGGCGGCCAACCGGGAGCGGCTGTGGTCCGGGCTGGCCGACGGCACGATCGACTGCGTGGTGTCTGACCACTCGCCCTGCACACCGGACCTGAAGCGGCTCCACGACGGCGACTTCGGCGCGGCGTGGGGCGGGATCGCTTCGCTGCAGCTGGGGCTGCCCGCCGTGTGGACGCAGGCGCGGGCGCGGGGGTTCGGCCTGGAGCAGCTGGTCCGGTGGATGGCGCAGCGTCC
>JBEKCN010000746.1:0-6687 GCA_050014855.1 Streptosporangiaceae bacterium
GGAACGGGTCAGCGACGCCCGCCGGGTCGGCGCCACGATTCTGGCCCTGAACCAGGGCGACGCCGAGCTGGACAGCCTGGCCCACGAAACGCTGGCGGTGCCAGCGGCCACGTCGCCAGTGTCGTTCACCGTTGCCCAGCACCTGGTCAGCGCGGCGGCCGGAGACCCGGGCCTGGGGGCCCGGCCCGGCATGCGGCAGCGGCTGGCGCACCTGCTCGACGTGGTCAGCGGCCCGTCGGCCGGCTGACCCCGGCCAGGCCGTAAGGGCCGCCGGGCGGGCCAGGCCGCTCAGCTGTCCAGGCTGAGCACCATGGTCGGGCGGGCGATGACGTGATCGGGGCGCAGCGGGCGGACCGCCGTGCCGATCGCGAAGAACTCGGTGGTGTGGGCACCCCAGGTGTGGCTGTGCTGGCGCAGCTGTACCCCCACGATGCCCTCGGCGTGCAACTCCTCCGCCTCGGCCTGCATCCGGCTCATGGCCAGCTCGCGCGCGTCGTAGAGAGCCTGGGTGAACTGCTCGATCTCCACGTTGCGCCCGATGTTGCCGATCATGCTGCCCATCCGCTGATGCGCGATGTGGTAGACGCAGGTGCCCATGACCATGCCGAGTGGCGCGTAGCCGGCCCGGATCAGCGTCCAGAAGTCCTGGCCGGACAGGTCGGAGGTGAACGGCTGCTTCTTGTTGTTCCGCCACTGGGTGACGCCCCCGCCGCCGGCGCCCTCCTCGGCCTTGACCGCGGTGCCGACGGCGATGAACTCGGCGATGTCGCTGCCGAACTCCTTCAGCTCCACGTCCAGCCGGACCCCGACGATCCCGTCCGCGCCCAGCGCGTCGGCTTCAGCTTCCATCCGCGTCATGGCCAGTTCCCGGGCGTGGTACATGGCCTGGGACAGCACGTCGAGCTCCTGGTTCTTCCCCCAGCGGCCGATCTGCAGGCCAACATGGTAGATCGACGTGCCTAGCACCAAGCCGACCGGGCGGAAGCCGACCTCCCGGACCAGCAGGAACTCGTTCACTGACAGGTCTGAGGTGAAGATGCTGCCGGCGCGCCCGGGCTGCAGCTCGGCGAGGCGCCGCATGGCATCCTGGGGAACCCCGGCGGCGCCCAGTTCCTCTGTGACGTTCTGGTCGGTCATCCGGTTCTCCTAGGATCGTCAGATCCGTACACGCGCGGCTTGCCTGCGCTGAGGGTCCAGGGAAAGAATGGCGAGGCTCGGCTGCCGCTCGTGGTCCGACCTCGCGGTGAAACGGGCGATCGCGGTGCCGAGGATCGTCGTTTCCACGATGTGGTCGCGGCGGCCCTCCGACATGGGGCATTCCCGCTCGCTGACGCGCAACTGCATGTCGGCGATCACGACGCCCTCGGCGCCGATCCGCGCGACGTCCCGTTCCAGCTGCACGCGGGCGTCGTGCCGGCCCTCATGGACCAGCTCGGTGTACCCGGCGACTTCGGCGTTGCCCGAACTCCAGCGCGTCTGGCCGACCGTGAGCCAGTCGTCGTGCCGGGCTGCGACCGAGATGCCGAGCGCGAGCGAAGCCGGCACCCAGCCACGCATGATCAGCTTGGCAAAATCCTGCCCGGAAAGGTCGGAAGTGAACGGTCGCTTCGGGAGCCGCGCGCCGGGGGCGCGCACCGCGGTCCCGATCGCCTTGAACTCCAGGCCGCCGGCCGGGAAGGGGCCGATGGTCAGCCGCACGCCGACCACACCGTGCCCGCCAAGCTCGGTGCATTCCGCGGCCATCCGGTTGATCGCGGCGTGCCGCGCGTCGTAGAGCGTCTGCACCAGGGGGGCGAAGGAGGTGGCGCCGCCGCGGCTGGAAACCTGGGTCACGGACCGGGTCGGGCCGAACGAGTTGCCGTAGTAGCCGCTCCACGCGCCTGCGCAGCCGTACCCACCGGTGAAGCCGATGTTGTACACGGCCGCGCCCAGGACCTGGCCCACCGGCTCGAAGCCGACGCTGCGGATCGAGGTGAACTCGTCGGTGGACAGCGCTGAACTCCACGTGCCGCTGCGCCGGATCTCGGCCATCCGCGCTTCAGCGACAGGGGGCAGTCCCGCCCGGCGCGAATTATTGGTCACGGCGCACCTTTCTCGCGGTCACCTCACGATACTCTGCCACGGCCGTCCTGAGACCTGACTGAGGGTGACCCCCGCCCCAGGCGCAGAATGGCCCTGCGGTGGCGGCATTCCGCGAGCGGCCGCGATCAGTACTCGTCGTCGCCGCCGCGTGCGTCCCACTCGCGGTTGCGCTCCTGGACCAGTTCCAGGGCGCGGGCCGCTTCCTCCCGGGTCGCGTAGGGCCCCAGCCGGTCCTTGCCGGGGCAGCCGTCGTCGCCTTCGACTTCGTGGTGGGTGAGGCAGTACCACCAGTGCTTGCCATTGTCGTTCGCCATGGACATTAGACTCGCAGAATATGGCGACCAAGCTCCACCCGGGCCGACCTTCCGCGTCCCGCCCGGTACCCCCGCAGATCCCGCGCCCCGAGTACGTGGGCAAGAAGCGCCCGCGGCTGGGCGAGCCCGACGTCAAGGACCCCGCCACGATCGAGCGGATGCGGGTCGCCGGCCACATCGCCGCACAGGCCCTGGCCGAGGTGGGCAGGCACGTCGCCCCGGGGGTAACCACCGACGATCTCGACCAGATCGGGCACGACTTCCTGGTCTCCCGCGGCGCATACCCCAGCACGCTCGGCTACCGCGGCTACCCGAAGTCGCTTTGCACGTCACTGAACGACGTGATCTGCCACGGCATCCCGGACGACACGGTGATCCGCGACGGGGACATCGTCAACGTTGACATCACCGCGTTCATCGGCGGGGTGCACGGCGACACCAACGCGACGTTCTGCGCGGGTGACGTGGACGAGGAGTCGCGGCTGCTCGTCGAGCGCACCCGCGAGGCCATGATGCGCGGGATCCGGGCCGTGGCCCCGGGCCGGCCGCTGAACGCGGTGGGCCGGGTCATCGAGTCCTACGCGCGCCGATTCGGCTACGGCGTGGTCCGCGACTTCACCGGGCACGGCATCGGCACGACGTTCCACTCCGGCCTGGTCGTCCCGCACTACGACGATCCGGACAACGACTTCGTGATGGAGCCGGGCATGACGTTCACGATCGAGCCCATGCTGACCCTGGGCACGATCGACTACGACATCCTGGATGACCAATGGACGGTCGTGACCAAGGACCACAAGCGGACCGCGCAGTTCGAGCACACGATCCTCGTCACCGACGACGGCCGCGAGATCCTGACGCAGCACGAGCGCCATTGGCCGGACTTCGCGGAGTTCTACGTGCCGGCCCGGGGCGGGGCGCGTACCTCCGGGCCAGGACGGGCCCTGGTGCGGGGACCAGAGCCCGTTCGGGACCTGTCAGCTCGGGGTTAGGCGTCCCGGTTGCGGAAGAGGATGAACCCGGCGATCAGGACTGCCGCGGTGTACCCGCAGAACACCGCAAACTCCGGCCAGGCGGACCATTCGTGTGCTTGCTGGTGCGGGTTCCAGATCGCGAGCCCCCCCTCGGACGGGAGCCAGCGCATGATGTCGTTGGTCCAGGACGAGGGCAGGAAGTTCACGATGATAGGCACCACGAACAGCACCCCGATCGCGATGCTGATCGCCGCGGCGGTGTGCCGGACGAGGGTGCCGATACCGAACGAAAAAAGACCCGTCACCGCGATAAACAGGCCGCCGCCGATCACGGCGCGCAGCACATTGGGCGCGCCCAGCGTGGTCTGGATGTGCTGGCTGGACAGCAGAGTCTGGCCCAGGAAGAACGCGACGAAGCTGGTGACCTCACCAATGACCAGGGCGACCGCCGTGAAGACGAGCGCCTTGGCCACGTAGAAGGTCCCGCGCCGCGGCATCGCCGTCAGCGCGGTGTGGATCATCCCGGTGGAGTACTCCGACGTGATCGTCAGCGCGCCGAGCACCACGATGACGAACTGCCCGAAGTACAGGCCCACGAGGCTGTTGCGGGTCGGGTCGAAGGAGGCCCGCGCGCCTGGTCCCGCCTGGTTCCAGTGCGCCGCGGTCAGCCCGGTGACCAGGGCGCCGAGGCCGACGCAGATCACGAACAGGACCAGCATCGTCCAGTAGGTGGAGCGCACGGAGCGGATCTTGGTGAACTCCGAGCGGAGCGTGCCGATCAGGCCCGCCCGGCCGGACGCAGCCGGCAGTGCCGACAGCCGGGTGCCTTCCGTGGTTACGGTGGCCATCTCAGTTCATCCTCCCCGTGCGTGCCTGCACTGCGTCCGCTGCCTGCACTGTGTCCGCTGGCTGCACTGCGTCCGCTGGCTGCGCCGTGTCCCCCGTGGCCGGGGCTAGGCCGTCAGCTGCGGCAGCGCGGTGGGATCCTGCGGCCTGGCCCGGCTGGTTCCCGGCGTGGTACTCCACGCTGTCCGCAGTGAGCTCCATGAACGCCTGCTCCAGCGACGCGCGGCTCTGGGACAGCTCGTGCAGCCGCACACCGGCCTCGAATGCGATGTCCCCGGTGCGGTCGGTGCTCAGCCCCTGGACCAGGAGCGAGCCGTCCCCCTTGGCCGTCGCGGTCCCCCCGGCCGCGGCGACGGCCTTGGCCAGCACGTCGATCTGCGGGGTGCGCACCCGGACGGTCTCGGTCGAGTTCTCCGCGATGAACTTGTCGATCGTGGTGTTGGCGATCAGCCGGCCCCGGCCGATGACGATGATGTCGTCGGCCGTATTTTCCATCTCCGACATCAGGTGGCTGGAGACGAACACCGTGCGTCCTTCGGACGCCAGCGTCTTCATCAGGTTCCGGATCCAGCGGATGCCCTCCGGGTCCAGCCCGTTGACCGGCTCGTCGAACATCAGCACGTCCGGGTCACCAAGCAGCGTCCCGGCGATGCCGAGCCGTTGGCTCATGCCGAGAGAGAAGCCTTTGGTGCGCTTCTTCGCCACCTCGGTGAGGCCCACCAGCGCCAGCACCTCGTCGACCCGGCGCTTGGGGATGTCGTTCGTCTGGGCCAGGCACCACAGGTGGTTGTAGGCGGTCGATCAGCGCGCCGACCTCGTGCATCGGGTAGGGCAGGTCACGGTACTGCTTGCCGTGAATATGCACCGTTCCGGCGGTCGGGTAGTCCAGGCCGAGGATCAGCCGCATCGTGGTGGTCTTGCCAGCCCCGTTAGGACCCAGGAACCCGGTGACCTTGCCGGGCTCGACGGCGAAGGACAGGTTATCGACGGCGAGCTTGTCGCCGTATCTTTTCGAGAGGCCCCGTACCTCGATCATCTATTCGTCCCTTCATGCCCCTGAGCATGCCCGGGGAGGCCGGGCACGGTTAATTCTTGCGCATATCTGCCGGCGAGCGCGCATCCGCGGTCGTCTACACGGTAGGCGCAGGCGGCAGTCACGGCGGAGTGCCGTCCATCCACAGCGTGGCATGACAGATGTCATAAGACATCGGCCTTGAGGGGGATTTAAGCGTGCACCTAACGGTTGATTTCGCTGCTGCGTTTCGCTTGCGTCAGCGCTTAATCGGCTCCAGCGCTCAATCGGCCCTGGCCCTGGCCCGGGCCCTGGCGCGCGTGCACGCTCACCGCATACCCGTCGCTACGGTTGATGACCTGGTGCAGCTGGCCGCTGCCGTGCACCCGTGTCCTGCCGGGCAGCAGCGGCCTGGTTGCGACCCCGCAGTCGTTGATGGCCTGCTCGGTGACCTCACCGGCGACCACCGTCACGACCTCGCATCCGCATTTCCCGTCGTCGCCGGTCCACCCGCTGTGCGGCGGGATGATCAGGAGCCAGGCCTCACCGGCCCCGTCGGTGGGGATGGCGACGCGCACTGCCCGGTCGGGATCGAAGCGGACCAGGCTCCACCAGTACTCGGGCGCGGCGGTGATCAGCCGCAGCCGGCGGGCCAGGTCGCCGATGGTGGCGGGGCCCCCGTCCGCGCCGTGGCGGCCAGAACCGGACGGCCCGTCCGGGGCCGGGCTGCAGAGCCGAGGCGATCCCGTCCTCATGAGCTGGGCGATCTCGGGGGCCACGGAAACGTCGAGGTCCACAACATCAAGTCCTTCGTCAGTGCTGTCAAAGGGGAATCCCCGCCGGATGACCGGGGATGCCGGGGAATGGTCACCCAGCAGCGGCTCGGGCCGGCACTGGCCGATCGGGAACGCCCTCAGCGAGGGCGGGCAATCAGGAGGTCAGCGCGGCAGAAGGCCGTCAGCGACAACAACAACAGGAAGAACAGCGACCGCAGGCCCCGGTCACCGCGCGGCATGATTCGCTGCGGTGGGGCATGCTGAAGCGGTCCATGGCTTATAGGACAGCGCATCCGGTGCCCCGCTGTCAAATGAGGTACCAGATCGTTACGCCACGGCGCTCGCTACCGGCCTAACGAGCCCGGGCCGGAGGCTCGGGCTCGTTAGGCCGGTGCTCTCGGCGAGAACCGCAGCAAGACCTACGGCGGGGCGCTCGCTACCGGCCTAACGAGCCCGGGGCCGGAGGCCTCGGGCGAGCGGCCGGTGCCACGGCGAGAACCACCGCGGGAATCGGGGGGTCCAGGGTTGGGTCCAGGGGGGTCGTCCCCCCGGACGGCGTCGCCCCCCGGGCTAACACAGCGTCTGCAGGACCTGCCGTAGGCCATCTGCGGTGAGCCCCTCGGTGCCGCGGTCGCGGGACCAGGCGGCGGCGCACAGGGCGCGCAGGCCGTCGATCTTCGTGC
>JBEKCN010000747.1:0-3255 GCA_050014855.1 Streptosporangiaceae bacterium
GCCCGCGTACGTGCCCGGGTACGTGCCCGGGTACGTGCCCGGGGACTTGCCCGTGATCCCGCGGGCGGCCAGCTCGCCTGCTGCGCGGAGGCGGTCGCCGCGCAGCAGCCGGGACGGAGGATGGAGTACTCAGCGTGAGCGCCGTTACCGGCCGCAGGCCCTACGCGGGTGACGACCGGCCGCCCGCGGAGCGGCTGCTGGCCGCCGCCGAGCAGCTGTTCGGCGAGCGCAGCTACCGGCAGACCAGCGTGGCCGACATCTGCGCCAAGGCCGGCATCGCGACCGGCAGCTTCTACACCCACTTCCGCACCAAGGCCGACATCTTCGCGGCCGTGGTCCGCCGGATCAACGCGGACCTGCGGGCCGCGATGGGCGCCGCCATGGAGCAGGCCGATGACAACCAGCGGGCCCGGGAGCGGGCCTGCTTCCGGGCCTTCTTCGACGCGGTGTCCCGGCGGCCCTGGATCGACCGCATCGTACGTGAGTCGGAGTTCGTCGATCCCGGCCTGTTCCGCGAGTACTACGAACGGCTGGCCCGCGGGTACGCCCGCGGGGTCCGCCGGGCCCAGCTGGCCGGGGAAGTGGATACCGACTACGATCCCGAGGTCGTCGCCTACCTGTACACCGGCATGGGCAACTTCATCGGCATGCGCTGGGCCGACTGGACCGCCGGCAACCAGGTCCCGGACGACGTCCTGGAGGACCTGCTGAACGTCCTGGCCCACGGCCTCGCCCCGCGGTCACGGGCCTGACCTCCGGTTCTCCTAGGTCACCAGGCCGCCCGGACCGCCCGGACCGCCCGGCCTCGAGTACTCCGGCGTCCAGATCGTGGCGTCCACCGCCTCCTCGGCGTCCAGCCCGGGATCCATCCGCGCCACGCCGGCCTGCTGGGCCTCGCGGGCGACCGCGATCGCGATCGCCCGGGAGATCTGCCGGAGCCCGGCGAGCGCCGGGTACAGGGCTCCCTCGTCGAGCCGGGATCCGGGCACCAGCGCGGCCAGGGTGGCGGCGGCAGCCAGCAGCATCGTGTCGGTGACCGCGCGCGCCCGCGCGGCGATCGTGCCCAGGCCAAGGCCGGGGAACGTGTACAGGTTGTTGGCCTGTGCGATCACCCGGGTGCGCCCGCCGGCCTCGACCGGATCGAACGGGCTGCCGGTGGCGACCAGCGCCCGGCCGTCGCTCCAGGCCAGGATGTCCGCCGGGACGGCTTCGGCACGACTGGTCGGGTTGGACAGCGGGAAGACGATCGGCACCGGCGTGCGCGCCGCCATCTCGCGGATCACGGCGGCGGTGAAGGTCCCGGGCGTGCCGGTGGTGCCGATCAGGATGGTGGGGGCGACCTGCCGGATCACGGTCTCCAGGTCGTAGTGCGGGGCAGCGGTGAAGCCGTAGCGGGCCAGGGCGTCCGCCGGCAGGGCGCACCACCGCTTGTCCGTATCCAGGGGGGTGCGGTCGGCGAAGACCAGCCCGCGTGAGTCGGTCATCACGATGCGCGCGCGCACGTCCTCGGGCGATGCCCCGTCTGCGTGCATCGCCTGGCCGACGAGCCGGGCGATCCCGGTCCCGGCCGCGCCGGACCCGGCCAGCACCAGCCGCTGGTCGCGAAGCCTGGTGCCCCGGGCACGCATCGCGGCGAGGATGCCGGCCAGCACGACCACCGCGGTTCCCTGGATGTCGTCGTTGAAGCTGGGCAGCGTGTGCCGGTACGCGTCCAGCAGCCGGATCGCGTTGTGCTGCTTGAAGTCCTCCCACTGGAGCACGGCATCGGGAAAGGTGTCGCGGACGGCACTGACGAAGCTCTCGATGAACGCCTCGTAGTCGGCGCCGCGCAGCCGCCGCTTGGGGTAGCCCAGGTACAGCCGGTCACCCAGCAAGTCCTCGTTGTTGGTGCCGCAGTCCAGGCAGATCGGCAGCGTCCGCGCCGGATCGATCCCCGCGCCCGCCGTGTAGAGCGAGAGCTTCCCGACGGGGATGCCCATGCCGCCGGCGCCCTGGTCGCCGAGCCCGAGAATGCGCTCGCCGTCGGTCACCACGATCAGTGCGATGTTCGGGCGGCCGGCCTGGCGCAGCAGGTCCGGTATGCGGGCGGAGTCCTCGGGCGTGATCCACAAGCCTCGCGGCCTCCGCAGGATGTGACTGAACCGCTGGCAGGCCTCGCCGACCGTCGGCGTGTAGACGATCGGGGCCAGTTCCTCCAGATGATCACCCAGGAGCCGGTAGAACAGCGTCTCGTTCCGGTCCTGGAGCGCCATCAGCCCGATGTACTTTTCCATGTCGTCGCTCTTGCTGCGCAGGTGCTCCAGCTCCAGCGTCACCTGCTCGTCCAGCGTCGCGACCCGCCAGGGCAGCAGGCCGCGCAGTCCCAGTGCGTCTCGCTCCGGGGCGGTGAAGGCCGCGTCCTTGTTGAGGAGCGGATGCCCGAAGATCTCCGCGCCGCGCGGCCTTCCCGGCGCCGCCGTTCCGTCACTGGTACCGAACTGCATAACAGCCTCCCCGCCTCAGGGCTACGGGACCTCATCGTCTCGTCCCGGCGACCGGCTTGCCCGCAGGTGCTGGCCGGTCGGCCGTGTGCTGAGGATGAGCCGCCGTACGCAGCCCGCCTAGGGTCCAATGGCCCTATCGCCTCCGACCAAGCCGGCCCAGCTCAGCGCGGAGACCGCGCAGATGACCGCGGCCGGCGCCAGCGATGACGCCGGCGAGGGCATCGCCGCCTTCGCCGCGAAGCGCCCGCCGGCGTTCCGGTGCCGCTGAGCGCTACCGCTATGGGCCGGCCTCCGCTCAGATGAGGAACCACAGGAGTGGCACGAGGATGATCACGATGAGCGTCGCGGCGAAGATGAACCAGCGCTGCGACCGGTAGGTCTGCTCCTCGACCGGGCTGGTCACTAGGGGGGGCCCTCCCGCGGCGGGTCGATGCCGTGGCCACGCAGCACCCAGCGCAGCAGCGTCGAAATCGATTCGTGCAGGACGTCGCCCGCCATGACGGCAGCGGTGAAAAAGAAGGCGGCCTCTTTGAAGTTCAGCTGCGCCGACCGGACCAGGTTGCCCAGCCCCAGCGTGTCCGTGGCCCACGTGGCGATGTCGGTATCCGGAGCATCGATGAGGTCGGCCCGGCTGAAGACGATGGCGAGCCGAGCCGACCGGAGGCGGGCACCCATCGCCTCGATCTCCAGGTGGGCCTGCTGATAGGCCAGTTCCGGTGATGGGGCGTTCGACCGCAGGCCGGCCAGCTCGGTTTGCTGCCCGGCGGGCAGC